>VIKJ01000014.1 GCA_008080615.1 Chitinophagaceae bacterium
ATATGATGCTCTTAGAGTTACAAGCCATAATGGCATCTCTATAATGATGCTCGTTGCATGTATTTCACTATATATTGTATTGAATATCGAAAAAAAAGAGATTAATTTATTACCTGCATTACTTACCTTGATCATTTCAATCTGGGGTATTGGTAGAGCAGGTATCATTTCAAGTTTGGTCCTTCTGCTTGGTCTTTTATCCATCAAATTTGTTAAAAGGAAGAAAATTATTGGATTCACTATTGTGATTATCATTATTGGGTCCTTATATATTAATCAAATAACTAATATAATTTTAAATTCATCCTTTTTTTTTGGTGCGGTAAGTAATTATTTAGCTAAAAGTTCAGTTATGGGACCCGAAGAAAGAATACTTATCTGGGAGAATTATTTTTATAATTTAGATTATCTCCGTATTCTATTTGGTACCAATGTATTTACTGATCAATGGGCAGAAGGGTTTAGATTGGCCTATAATTATCATAATGCATTTATAGCTCTTCATTCACAAACTGGTTTTATGGGGATAATTATTATGATGATAATAATTATTTCTCTTTTTAAATTTTATAAAACAGATAAAGTTTTTTTCTTTTTATTTCTTACTCTGGTAATTCGTTCCTATACAGATACATTTATTTTCTTTGAGTCGTGGGATTTCATAGCTTACTATTTTATCTTTTATTTTTTAATAGGAATTAAGAATATAGTACCGCGTTCTTTATCTTCAAATCAAGGATATTGGAACACTTTAAAATTGCATAACCGGAAAAATTTAAGCAGTTATGTACGAGCAGAAGTAAGAGATATTAACTGAGGCAACTTCAAAGAGAATGTAATTAGTTCGATTAAAAAAAATCGAAGAAAAGATTGATAGCTATATCAGTTAAGTTGAAAAGAATCACACTGAAAGCTATCAACTCTCTTTAAGAGGTTTTAGTAGAAATGTATGTGGCACATGATATAAGTTTCATAGAATTACATGATGTGGAATTACTACAAATAGATTAATAAAATATCTTAGTCTGTGATATGCGAAGAATATCTTGATGTTTAACTACTGTATGGAAACAGATATTAGTGATTAATGGGGTGCCGTTACATGTGTTGAAATTGGAAAAAATGAAAAGAATAAACTTAAATGAAAATTATTATTGCTGCGAACTGCATTTGGAGCAGAGGTCGATCTTTGATAGTTGTACAAAGATTAATATGTAGCGGCGGAATCTCGAATCTTAATCAAATTTGACTTTATACCTAGATGAAAGCGAATTATATTTATGAAAAAATAATGACTCCCACAAATATTGTGTTATTTTTTCTAATAGTTACCTTGATAAAATTTCCAATTAATTTTTATATAATAAAAACATATTTGTTGATAGAAATTTTAATTACTCTAAATTTTTTATTTTGGAGTTGGAATAGTACAAAAAAAAATTTAAAACATAATTACTTTTTCAAACATTCACTACTGCTGTCGATTTTGTCTTTTCTATTAATAATTATCTTGCTTTCAAGGGGTAATACTATAGACAAAGAACTTTACAGATTACTTACGTTTCCTATTTTAATATTTTCCTTTTCTTTATTGGAAGTTGATTATACTAAAATATTAAAGATTTCTTATTACTTATGTATTATTGCATTTATCTACTTGTTACTTGAAGGATTAGTTGTCAATATAATATTTTATAAAATGCATGATTTCAATTTTTTCTCCCATCCATTTTCGTATGCATTACACCAACAGTATGGATCGTTTAAAAGTGATTATTTCGATCAGAGAATGGACTTTTTTATAAAATACTGGAGACCTCAGGGATTATTTGGGCACCCACATAAGTCATCTTTAGTTATCCCACTTTCTGTTTTATTACTTACATATTTAAAACAATTTTCACTTGGGCAAAATCAAAAACTATCAATTTCTCAAATGATTTTATTTATAGCAGGCGCTTTTCTGAGTGGTGTAAAGACAACATTATATCTTACCATTATTTTTATCATTATTTCGACGATAAAGGGTCAGTACAGATTTAGACTCATTTTAAAAATTGAGTTAATGATTTTATTAGCTGCGCTGTTTTACATAGTATGGTTTCCCTATATTTTCCCCTCTGTTTTCGATTTAAATCGGTTTTTCATGCAACCAATTGATATTATTTTATTAGGAGCAGGATTTACTGGGAGGGAAGCATTCTCCAAATTATATGGATTTTATAATGAATCATTTCTCGCCAGGACTCTCATGCAAATCGGAATCGTTTTTTTTATATTAGGTGTAACACAATTTTTAAGATTAATCTCTAATAGGTATATAAGTAAAATCGATTTACTAATAATCACTCTTTTATTTTTTCTTACATTTCATTATTTTCTTATTGGAGAGTACTTTATAATGATTGTGATCGCTTTGTTGATTAATTATAACAATAAGATGAAATCATTGGTGATACCATATGAAACAGCTCAATCCAACAAAGTGGTCGTTAAATAAAATTCGAATGAAAAAAGTATTAATCATATCATATTATTGGCCCCCGGCAGGTGGAATTGCTGTTCAGAGATGTTTAAAGTTTGCAAAGTACTTACGTGAGTATGGCTGGGAGCCCATAATCCATACTCCTGAAAACTCTACTTTGTTAAAAACAAAAATATGGGAGCCTTATAATCTTTTTAAATTTATTACAGGAAAGAAAAAAGAGGAACGTATTCACAATGTTTTTCTTGAAGAGGATGAACCAACTTTTGCACACAAATTAAGTATCTGGATTCGAGGTAATATCTTCATTCCAGACGCGCGTAAGTTTTGGATTCGTCCAAGTGTGAATAACATCATCAAATTTGTTGAAGAAAATCACGTTGACGCTTTATTCACGAATGGGCCGCCTCAATCAAATCATATGATTGCATATGGAGTAAAAAGGAAATTGGGAATTCCTTGGCATGCTGATTTCCAAGATCCTTGGACCCAAGTTGATTACTTCCCCCAATTAATGCTTAATCCCGTCTCAATGATGATACATAAAGTAATGGAGCAGCGCGTCTTTAAAAATGCAGATAAGGTTACGATCTGCAGCAAAACATGGAAAGACGATCTTGAATCTATCGGTGCTAAAGATGTTGGCTTAATTGTTTGGGGATATGATGAAGATGATTTCAAAGATATTAAAGTTGAGCTCTCCCCAAAATTTACATTAAGCCATTATGGTAGTCTTGGACCGGATAGAAATGCTAAAACTCTGTGGAATGCCTTGTCAATCCTTGTGAAAGAAGATCCTCAATTTAAATGCGATCTTGAGATTGAACTCGCCGGTTTTATTGGCTATTCAATTACAAAAGAAATTGAATCATTGGGATTGAAAAACAATTTAGTTTTGTTTACTCACTTGAATCGCCGGGAAACGCTTGAAAGAATGCACCGATCACAAGTCCTATTGCTGATTTTAAATGATATGCCGAATGTCAACGGTCGTTTGCCCGGAAAACTTTTTGAATATCTTGCCGCTAGAAGACCAATATTAGTAATTGGTCCCGATGAAAGTGACGCGTCCGAAATTATTCATGGTGTGAATGCCGGTTACACTTGCGGATTTAACGATTTAGAAAAAACAGTTGCTACTGTCAGAGACCTATATGCAAAGTTTAAACAAGGGAATCTACTTCCTAGTGAAAACGATATTTCGCAGTATTCAAATAGAAATTTAACTAAGAAGCTTGCCGATTTTCTGGATCAAATAGTAAATGAAAAGACATCGAAGTAATTTGCTTTTTGATGACGCTGTTGGTAGCGACTAAGTAATATTCCTTCCCATACTTTGCATAATGATATTTTGATTGTGAGTTCTATTACCACTTATTATTGATATTCATCAAATCTACCGGTTGAAACCAGATTTAATAATGCAAGCAAATGCAATTGGTAACAATCTCTAATTTGAAATCTCAAAATAGCTCATGAAGATAATACTCAGCTATTTGCACTCATCTCAAAAGAAAATTTTAGAACTGACAACTCGTTTTGATCATTGGGGATTTAATCGCGACAGAAAATTCTTTCAAGTTATTATTTGTTTCTGGAGCGAAAGAACAGTCTAGTTTGTGAAATTTAAATTACCCGATTATACGTACAAAATAGTTTTTACAGATAGTGTTTGACCATAATGACATGCCAATAAAAATGAATCCAATTGTTCAATTTAGATACAAAGAAATGTGATGAGCAAAAAGAGATATAACGCAAAACAGATTATCTGCAGACTATTTGAGGAAGATGTGCTTTAGAATAAATTTGAATCTATAGAAATGATTTTCCGTCAGTTAGGAGTACTGGTCAGACATATTAGCGATGGCGAAAAAAGTACGGTGGAATAAGTGGATTAAGCAAATCGGATGTAAGAATTAAAACAGAATAATTATGCGAATGTTGCTTAAAATGTATCAATATTTTTTGACATTAATGCGTCATTTTTTGTTAGTGCATTACAATGGAGAATTTAGGATTGCCGAATAACATCTTCAGTCGTATTTAGAGGAGGTTGAAACTATCATTCTACATGTAGTAATTCACTATGTAGTAATTCACTTTTCTCAACTTCTAATGCACTTTGAATTTGTAATATTATGAAAAATATAATCAGATGAAGTATAGTATAATTAAATTTTTTAGCAGATGAAAATCTCCGTTTGTATGGCTGCCTTTAATGGTGCCAAGTATATCAAACGCCAACTTTCATCAATTTTAAATCAACTTGGTCCAAATGATCAATTAATTGTGGTAGATGATTGCTCGTCAGATGATACAGTTAAGATTATTAATAGTTTCAAGGATGTAAGAATACAATTGTATCTAAATGAAGTTAATGTTGGAGCTGGTAGAACTTTTGATCGAGCACTTCATCTTGCTGATGGTGATTTAATTTTTCTTAGCGATCAAGACGATAGATGGTTTGATAACAAAATATCCTTCATCTCTAAAACATTCTCTACACAAGAAGTAGATTTGATTGTACATGATGCTGTTATAGTTAAAGGAAGCCAAATCATTAGCCCATCTCTGTTCAAAATAAAGAGTAGTTCAACAGGAATAGTGAAAAATATTATTCATAATTCCTATACTGGGTGTTGCATGGCGTTTAATAAAGATATTCTCGGTAAAGTACTTCCAATATCTCCCCAAATAGGAATATATCATGATGCTTGGATTGGCATATTAGCAGAATGCTATGGTTATAAAACAGCTTTTGTTCGAGTCCCATTAATTGAATTTAATAGACATGATGAAAATGCATCTGCAATGAAAAGAAGGAATTTGATTTATGGTCTAACGGAACGAATTGTTTTAATATTATCACTGTTAAATCACCTAATAAGGAAATTTATATTGTGAAGTAACTACCTATTTCGCAACTCAATCTATACACAATAGGGATGAAAAAAACATAAGTAAATTTTGAACTGTGAAGATAACCTAGATCAAAAAATGATTTATATGGAGAAAAAACTAAACAATTATCCTCTAAAAGGAATTAAAATAGCGCGTGTTTCAACCGTCCCTTTTTTCGTTGTTACTCAATTAAAAACGCAATTGCATTATTTAAAGGACGCCGGTGCATATGTGGTAATTATTACATCTCCTGGGATTGAAATTTCGCAAATTGAGTTAAATGACAAATTAAAATATAAATCAATTACGATTTCACGCAGGATTAATCTCCTCAAAGATTTAATAGCTCTAATTCGGCTTTACGGTTACTTGAGTAAAGAAAAATTTAATATTATTCATTCAACAACACCTAAAGCCGGTCTTTTAACCGCGATAGCTGGATTTCTTGCAAATATACCTGTACGAGTTCATACTTTTACAGGACAACAATGGGAGACATTGGCAAACCCAATGCGTTATGTATCTAGAATTAGTGACAAAATAATTGGTTTATTAAATACACATTGTTATGCAGATAGTGAAAGTCAGAAACAATTTCTGGTGAGCGAAAGAATTATTTCGCCTAAAAAAATTGGTGTAATTGGAAATGGGTCACTTGGGGGGGTCGATTTAAAGAGATTTTCGAAAAGAAATTATTCACAACCTAAGATTAATATTATTAGAAATGAATTAAAATTAGAAGCAAATTCATTTGTTATTCTTTATGTAGGTAGAATTACAAAAGACAAAGGCATAAACGAACTGCTTTATTCCTTTAGAAAATTAATCAGTGTAGGAAAAAATGTCGAATTGTTATTAATAGGTCCGACTGATAAAGATTTTGGGATGAGAGAAACTATTTCGCTTGAAACAATAAGTGGTGATTCTAAAATTCACTATATAGGATATTGCACAAATCCTGAAAAATATATGGCAATAGCTAATGTTTTTTGTTTACCAAGTTATCGAGAAGGATTTGGGACTACCGTTATAGAGGCTGCTGGCATGGAATTACCAACAGTAGGAACAAAAATAAAAGGTTTGATTGATGCAGTAGAGAATAATGTTACTGGAATACTTGTAGAACCGCAAAGTGGTGATGCTCTTTTTAATGCTTTTATTGCACTTTTAGATAATCCTGTAAAACTAAAAGAAATGGGAATCGCTGCAAGGCACAGATGTAAAAATTTATATGATTCAAACACTATTAACTCAAGTCTAGTAAAAGAGTATTCTAGATTATTGAATATCCTAGAAAAAAAATGTTAAAAAATATTCTTATTACTGGCGCTTACGGATTTATAGGGACGAATCTTGCATATCGTCTCTCACTAAATGACGATAATTATATTATTGCATTAGATATTACTGAGAGAAATAAAACTCTCTATAACAGTTATTATTCGTGGGAGAATTTCGAGAAGATTGATTGGGATAGTATCGATACAATAATTCATTTAGCCGGAAAAGTACATGATACAAAAAATACTTCGAATAGACAATCATATTTTGACATTAATTTCGGACTTACGAAATTAATTTTTGATAAATTTATACGTTCTAAAGCAATTAAGTTTATTTTCTTTAGTTCTGTAAAGGCAGTAGCAGATTCAGTGCATGGAGATATACTTACCGAAGATGTTTCTCCAAACCCGCAGACTGCTTACGGTAAATCTAAACTAGAGGCAGAGAAATACATTCTTGGTGAGTTGCAGAAGTGGAATGAAGAAGGAACTTTGAAAGGTAGTGATAAGGAGTGGAAGAAAGTATATATACTGCGCCCATGTATGATACATGGTGAAGGAAATAAAGGGAATCTTAATCTTCTATATAATTTTGTAAAAAAAGGTTTACCATACCCGTTAGGCAACTTTGAAAACAAACGGTCATTTATATCCATTGATAATTTGTTTTTTTTACTTAAAAATTTAATTTATATGGAATATGTTACACCCGGAATATATAATATTGCTGATGATCAACCGATTTCCACAAACGACTTAATAAAACTAATTGCAAAAAGCTTAGATAAAGAGGGGAAAATTATTTATTTAAATAAATCGTTTATTTATTCTATTGCCAGGATAGCAGATAGTTTAAGTATTCCTGTTAATAGTGAAACATTGAAGAAATTAACTGAATCCTATGTTGTGTCAAATCAGAAAATAAAGAATGCTATTGGGGTAAAGCAACTTCCAATTAATGTAGAGGCAGGTTTGATGAAAACCTTAAAATCATTCCGAATATAGTAAGTTTCCTAACTCATGATAGCTCGGTTTCTAGCATTAGTTATATTAATTATTATATCTCCTTTCTTTTTGATGATAGCGATTTTGATTTTCATGGAAGATGGAAGACCAATTTTGTTCCATCAAAAAAGACCTGGTCAATATCATAAAATATTTTATTTTTACAAATTTCGCACTATGAAAAACGACACTCCAGAAGTTGCGACACATCTACTGAAAAATCCTGACCAATATCTTTTACGGATTGGTTCATTTTTAAGAAAATTTAGCTTAGATGAATTACCTAATTTAGTAAATGTTATTAAGGGTAATATTGGGTTTGTTGGTCCACGTCCAGCTCTTTACAACCAAGATGATTTGATTTCATTAAGAGAAAAGTATGGAATTGACAAGTTAAGACCAGGAATAACCGGCTGGGCACAGATAAATGGAAGAGATGAAATATCAATTGAAGAAAAAGTACAATTAGAAAAGTATTATTTAGATCACAAGTCATTCTACTTTGACATAAAAATTCTTTTTTTGACATTTAAGTATGCTCTGCTTGGGAAAGGGGTTACCCATTAAGGTTAGTTAGAGATTAACGTGATAGCTATGGCAGTAGAAGATGATAACTTGAAAAATAATTTAATGGGAAATCTGAAATATTCAGTTTGTCATATTGAGTCCCGCTTCATTGGGTCGAAATATCCCGATTTTATGATCAAATGAGATTCTTCACTCCCGCTTTCATCTGCAAAGCGAGGCGAGTCGTTCAGAATGACAGATAAACAATTTTTCAGATGTCACTTAATCTTTTATAAAGCGAGTTGAAAATGCCAGTTGCAAGTATTAATAATATTATATCGAACCTCAGAAACCGTCATTTCTTTATACTTGATGTTATTTTTGTTTTCCTTTCACCCTATTTAGCATTTCTAATTAGGTATGATTGGAATTTTGCTCAAGTTCCATTAGGCAAATCATTAATCACGATAATGTTTGTTTCCGTAGTTACAAAAATTACAATTTTTAAACTACTTGGGTTATATAGAAGATTTTGGAAAAGTGCCAGCATTGATGATCTAGCATTACTGATTCTAATTGGCATTTATGTTGGATTAGCACAAATATTTATTATAGGTATATTAAAAGTTTTCCAAGTTGGTTCGGTCGCTCAATATCCTTTATCTTTTCCAATCATTGATACAATAATCACGTTTATATTTATTTCGGTTCCCCGCTTTAGTATAAGATTATTACAGAGAGTTGAGCAAAGATTAAACCAAACTAATGAAGGTATGTTAAATACCTTAATTATTGGAGCCGGGGATGCTGGGATAAATACCTTGATTGAATTACAAAAAGCTCCTTGGTTAAAATTGCATCCGGTTGGGATTATTGATGATGATCCTACTAAAAAGGGTCTTAGAATAAGAGGAGTTAGTGTATTTGGTGGAAGGGAATTGCTACATGAATCGGTAGAAAAATATAAAATAGCCAGAATTTTAATTGCAATGCCATCTGTGAGCGGTGGAGAAATAAGGAAAATTGTAGAGTTAGCAAAAGGGACGAATGCAGAAATATTTACTTTACCAGGTTTATTAGAAATAATAGATGGAAAAGTTGCTGTTGACAAGTTGAGAAAAATTCAAATTGACGATCTACTTAGACGAGAACCAATAAAGACAGAGCTTGATAAAATATTTAAACTACTAAATGGACAAATTATTCTTGTGACCGGTGCAGGCGGCTCAATTGGCAGTGAAATTTGCAGACAAATTGCCCTAGCAAATCCTAGCAAACTATTATTATTAGGACATGGGGAAAACTCAATTTTCGAGATTGAACAAGAGCTTAGGAGCAAATTCAAGAATTTGAATAATAATATTATTCCACTAATAGCGGACATGCGTGATAGTGCGAGAATAAATTATCTGATAAACCGGTATAAGCCCAAAATTATTTTTCATGCAGCAGCTCACAAACATGTCCCACTTATGGAAACTAATCTAGTGGAAGCAATAACTAATAATGTATTGGGAATTAAGAATATTCTAGATGCAGCAACAAAGAATAATGTTGAGAGTTTAGTATATATTTCCACAGATAAGGCGGTTGATCCGCCTAATGTTATGGGTGCAACAAAACGCTTGGCTGAACTAATAATAAAAGGATATTATAAAACTTCAAAAACAAGACTAATAGCAGTACGATTTGGGAATGTTTTAGGAAGCCGCGGAAGCGTGGTTCATACTTTTAAGAGACAAATACTTGATGGTGGTCCTATTACAGTAACCGATCCTGAAATTGAAAGATTCTTTATGACTATTCCGGAGGCTGTTCAATTAGTTTTGCAAGCATTCGAGATGGGAAGGGGAGGAGAAATATTTGTCCTTGATATGGGAAGCAGGATTAAAATTGTTGATCTAGCAAAAGATATGATTAGGCTTTCTGGTAATGATGAATATGAGATTGGAATTAAATTTACCGGGTTGCGCCCTGGTGAAAAGATGATTGAAGAATTGTATACAAATTCTGAGATAATTGAAGAAACTCTTCATAATAAAATTTCATCAGCTACTGCTGATTACTCAAATATTTCCGATTGTATGAATCAAATTGATAACTTAATCAAATTAGCTGGTGATAATAAGGAAGAGGAAGCAAGGGAACTTTTGTTCAAGATTGTACATTGTGTGAAAGGTTAAATTGAAAAAGATCACTTTCTTTTTTTTGTTTCTTGGAGTGATTAGCTTACATTCTCAATCACTTAATAGTTTATCGGGTTATTATAACATACCCACCGCGGAGATTAATAATGACGGTAGAGTTGTTGCCGGGGCGTTTTACATTCCCTATAGGTTTTCCCAAGAAAAGGGATTTGATAGAGATGCTATCTCATATTTCAGCGCTTTATCATATTTCCCGTTTTTAGAAATGAGTCTTAGATTCACAAAACTTTTAGGTCCTAATTATGCATTAGGCGATAGGATGTTTAGCTTTAAATTAAAGTTTATTACAGAAGGGAAATATATTCCATCGTTTTCTGTTGGGGCACAAGATTTTTTTCATTCAACAGAAGCCGTAACCAACAGGTATAATTCATTGTATTTGGTGATTACAAAAAATATTTCAGTTAGAAACTTTATCAACAACATCTCTTTAACGGCAGGATATGGAAGTGATATTATTAAAGCAAATGGACATGAATATATAGGGTTGTTCGGTGGAGTATCTTTAAGGATTTTAGAGCATTTGGAATTTATGTTCGAGAATGATGCACGGTTTTATAATGTTGGTGCGAGAATAAAGTTATTTGAACATATATTTTTGCTTGGCGGGTATAGAGATTTGAAATATTTCAGCGGAGGGGGAGGGGTTTGTTTTCAGTTGTAAAGCGCAGGGAATAGATATTAGTAATGAGTAAGTAGTAGTTAGTGTAATGCTGGATAAATATCAATAAAGTTTTGAATTTTTTCAGAATAAATAGGGAAGATTTATTAACAAGAACAACCATGGAAATTGATGAAGCTGTAAGAAATGCAGCGAGAAGATTACCGAGTTACATTACAATTAAGGAAGTAAAATACCGGTGGGGATTTGGGCATGAGGATATTTATCCAGTTGATCAAATAGAAAAGTTATGGGGAGATATGACATCACTTACAGACGTTCAATGCGGATTTGTGGTGGTCCCCAGACTGCGAGGGCAACAATTAAAAGATCCCGCTCAATTAGATTCTTGGTTAATTGATGGAAGTAAAGAATTCATTACTTCTATTTGTGACTTTGCTTGAGTATTTAAAATTGTTCTAAGGAGGACTAGTGAAAATTGCAATTATTGGGGCAGGTTATGTTGGTCTAGTAAGTGGAACTTGTTTTGCTGAGATGGGAAATAATGTGATTTGTGTTGATAATAATAACGAAAAGCTTGAAAAACTAAACTTTGGTGAATTACCAATTTATGAACCGGGTTTAGAAGTTTTGTTCCACAGGAATATCGCAAAAAAGAGATTGTTATTTACTGATGACATCCAGCAAGCTGTGCTGGATACAGAAGTGATATTTCTTTGTCTTCCTACACCGCAGGGAGAAGATGGCTCAGCTGATCTGAAATATGTTTTTGCCGTCGCTGAATCAATTGGAAAAATATTGAAGGAAGACGGCGACAAAGACTTTAAAGTGATTGTTAATAAAAGCACAGTTCCAGTTGGCACAAGCCGATCTGTAACTGATATTCTTAAAAAATATGGAATTGAAAAATTTGATGTTGTTTCTAATCCGGAATTTCTACGAGAAGGTTTTGCAGTTGATGATTTTATGAAGCCTGATAGAGTAGTAGTTGGTGCAAGAAGTGAAAAATCATTTGAGATTATGCGCACACTTTACGAGTCGTTCGTGCGTCAAGGAAACCCAATTTACGAAATGGAGCCAGAGAGTTCGGAAATAACAAAGTATGCAGCAAACTCATATCTAGCGATGAGAATTACTTATATGAATGAACTTGCAAACTTCTGCGAGAAAGTTGGAGCTAACGTTGACATGGTTCGTAAAGGAATGGGTGCCGATACTAGAATTGGCAAACGGTTTTTGTTTCCTGGAATTGGTTATGGTGGTTCATGTTTTCCTAAGGATGTGAATGCGTTAATTAAAACAGCCGAGGATTTTGAATCTCCAATGAGAATTTTGAAAGTAGTTGATGATGTAAACAAAGCCCAGAAGTTGATACTTGTTAAGAAGGTTCTCCAGCAATTTGGAATGGATATTAAGGGAAAGAAATTTGCAGTTTGGGGATTAGCATTCAAACCGAATACAGATGATATGCGGGAAGCACCATCAATTTATATCATTCGTGAGTTGGTTAGGTTGGGTGCAAAAGTGGTTGCTTACGATCCGGCAGCAGCCGAAAACGCCAAGTTTTATTTGAAAGATATTTTAGAATACAGCCAAGATCAGTATGGAATGTTAAAAGATGCGGATGCTTTGTTAATGCTTACCGAATGGAATGAATTTAGAAATCCGGATTTTGAAAAGATAAGCTCTCAATTGAAAAATAAAATAATCTTCGACGGACGAAATATTTTTGAAGTTAAGAAAATGGAAGAGTTAGGTTATGTTTATCATAGCATAGGCAGAGAGACAATATTTCCAAATGATTCTCAATTCAAATTAAGGACAATAAATTGAATCCCAAAGAACAACTATTACAAAAAATCGAAAGCAAAACCGCTATAGTCGGTATTATAGGATTAGGTTACGTTGGGTTGCCATTAGCTTTGGAATATGCCAACAAAGGAATTAGCACAATTGGATTTGATATTGACGAGAGGAAGATTCCAGTTTTGATGGAGGGGCAGAGTTATATAAAACATATTGAAGGCAATAGAATAAAGAAGGCAGTAGGCAGTAGGAAATTTGAGGCGACGAGTGGTTTTTCTAGATTAACTGAATGCGATGCGATTATTATTTGTGTACCAACGCCATTAAATCGCCATAGAGAACCAGATTTACAGTACATATTGAATACCGGTGAGACAATTGCAAAACATTTACGTAAAGGTCAGCTAATTGTTTTGGAATCGTCAACGTATCCGGGAACGACGGAAGAGATTTTACGCCCAATGTTTGAAGAAGTGGGTGAGAAGGTACAAGGTGCAGGGTACAAGGTTGGGGTCGATTTCTTTTTAGCATTTAGCCCGGAAAGAGAAGATCCAAACAATCCTAATTTCTCTACGTCAACGATACCTAAGGTTGTTGGCGGAGTAACCTCAGCTTGCCTTGAAATTGCTTGCAAGTTATATGATTTAGTTATTGTGAAAACTGTCCCGGTTTCTTCTCCAAGAGCAGCAGAAGCAACAAAATTGTTAGAAAACATATACCGTTCAATAAACATTGCTTTAGTCAATGAATTGAAGATGGTTTTTGACAGAATGGATATTGATGTATGGGAAGTTATTGAAGCAGCAAAGACAAAACCTTTTGGTTTTCAAGCGTTTTACCCGGGTCCGGGATTAGGCGGGCATTGCATTCCAATTGATCCGTTTTACTTGACCTGGAAAGCACGTGAATATGATATCAATACTAAGTTTATTGAACTTGCCGGAGAAATAAATACATACCAGCCATATTATGTAGTAGAAAAATCTTTGGAAGCGTTAAACGGAAAAGGCAAGACCATAAACGGAAGTAGAGTTTTAATATTAGGGGCATCTTATAAGAAAAATATTGACGATATGAGGGAATCTCCCTCACTTAAACTAATTGAAATATTTGAGAGTAAGGGTGCAACAGTAAATTATAGTGATACATATGTTCCTAAATTGCCGCCGACACGGAAATACAATTATGAAAAGGAATCGGTTGAACTAACAAGCGAAAATATAAAAGGCTATGATTTGATAGTGTTATCTACCGATCATGATAATTTTGATTATAAGATGATTGCCGAAAACGCACAGCTTATTGTGGATACGAGGAATGCGTTTGAAAGGCACACCATAAAGAAAGAAACGATATTTAAAGCATAAGACTTATGCTTTTGTCTTGACACAAAAGCACGAAAAAGTCAAGACTAA
>VIKJ01000015.1 GCA_008080615.1 Chitinophagaceae bacterium
GAATTGTTTATGCAGGTGAGGGAGAAAATACCATGCGTGGAAATGTAGCCGAAGGCTTGGGTGGTATTTGGAGAAGTGATGATGCAGGTAGAACCTGGCATAATTTAGGATTAAAAGATGGCCGTCATATTATTCGTATCATCATTCATCCTAGTGATCCCAATACGGTTTGGGTTGCAGTGGTAGGGCATTTGTTTGGGCTCAATGAAGAACGTGGTGTTTTTAAAACAACAGATGGCGGAAAATCATGGAAGAAAACCTTGTATGTAAATAATCAAACGGGTTGTTCCGATTTAGTAATGGAGCCCGGTAATCCTTCTGTATTTTATGCGGGTATGTGGCGTGTTTTAAGAACACCTTATAGTATGGAAAGCGGCGGTGAAGGAAGTGGTATGTATAAAAGTACAGATGGAGGAGAAACATGGGTATCTATTGCTGGTAAGAAAGGATTACCGAAAGGTGTTTGGGGAATTGTGGGTGTTGCAGTTGCCCCATCCAATACGGATAAAATTTTTGCCATCATCGAAAACAAAGATGGTGGATTGTATATGAGTGCTGATGCTGGTGAAACCTGGACCTTGACCAGCAGCGATAATAATATTCGTCAACGTGCTTGGTATTATAGCAAAGTATTTGTTGATCCTAAAAATGAAAACCTGGTTTATTGCCCCAATGTAGAATTTATGCGTAGTAGAGATGGGGGTAGAACATTTCAATCAATCAACACACCACACGGTGATCACCACGATTTATGGATTGATCCAGAAGATGGAAATAGAATGATTGTTGCAGATGATGGTGGAGCGCAAGTAAGTTTTGATGGAGGTAGTCATTGGAGTACGATGATGAATCAACCTACTGGTCAATTTTATCGAGTGAGTACAGACAATGCAGTTCCGTATAGAATTTTAGGTGCACAACAAGATAATTCTACGGTGCGCATTAAAAGCAGAACAGCTGGTGCAGGTATTACAGAGAGAGATTGGGAGGTTACTGCTGGTTCGGAAAGTGGATATGTAGTAGCTGATCCATTAAACCTTGATGTTGTGTATGGTGGTAATTATGGTGGATTGCTTGCTCGTTTAGACCATCGCACTGGAGAAAATCGTGCCATCAATGTTTGGCCTGATAATCCTATGGGAGCTGGCGCTGATGTACAGAAATATCGTTTCCAATGGAATTTCCCTATTTTCTTTTCACCACATAATCCTAAGAAATTATATACAGGAGGCAACCATTTATTTTCTACTGAAAATGAAGGTCAAAGCTGGCAAACCATTAGCCCCGATTTAACTACCAACGACAAAAGCAAGCAAGCTTCTAGTGGAGGCCCAATAACTCAAGACAATACTTCGGTAGAATATTATTCTACCATATTTACTGCCACAGAATCTGCTTTAGAGCAAGATTTACTTTGGACAGGAAGTGATGATGGATTGATTCATGTGAGTAAGGATGGCGGTAAGAATTGGGAAAATGTTACTCCTGTTGAAGCAGGCAAATGGATGATGTGGAATTGTGTTGAAACAGATCCATTTAAAAAAGGTACGGCCTATTTTGTTGGAACAAAATACAAATCTGATGACTATGCTCCGTATATTTTTAAAACAGAAGATTACGGCAAAACTTGGAAGAAAATTACTAATGGAATAAATGCGATGCATTTTACCCGTGCAATGCGTGCAGATAAAAAGAGAGAAGGATTGCTTTATGCAGGAACAGAGTTTGGAATGTATATTAGTTACGACGGTGGTGCTAATTGGAAATCTTTTCAATTAAACTTGCCTGTAGTTCCTGTTACTGATATTACCCTTAAGAACAATGACTTGATCCTTGCAACTCAGGGAAGGTCATTTTGGGTAATTGACGATCTAACCCTTGTTCAGCAAAAAGATGCTGGTGTAACTTCTAAAAATTTACATGTATTTCCTATAAACGATGCGTATCGTTTAGAAGGTGGAGGCAGACGTGGTAGAAGAGGGCAGGCTAGTGCTGAATCCAATACAGGGGAAAATCCATTAGCAGGTTCCATTATCAATTATTATCTAAAGGGTGTAACAGATAGTTCTAAAGTTTCCATTACTATTTTTGATAAGGCCAACAAGCCAATCAAAACCTTTAGTAAGCAAGCAAAAGAACCTTCAGATAAATTAGACTTTAATGAAGGCATGAATCAATTTGCTTGGGACATGAATTATCCGCCAGGAGAAAAAACAGATGGTATGATTTTATGGAATGGTGGAATTGGATCTGTAAAAGCTGCGCCAGGCAAATACACGGCAAGGGTGAAATACAACAATGATTCAACAGATGTATCCTTTATAATTAAGGCAGATCCTGCTTTTAAAATGACCGAAGCTGATTATGATGCACAGGTAGGATTCTTATTGCAGATCAGAGATAAATTTAGCGAAGTACAAAAAGGTATTCAACAGATTAGAACAGTGCGTACACAGATCAATGATTTTGCAGGAAGAATGGATGCTAAAACCAATAAGGACATAAAACAAATGGCTGATACAATTACCAAGCAACTTACCAAAGTAGAAGAGGCATTGTATCAAACAAAGTCTAAGAGCGGACAAGACGTGTTGAATTTTCCTATCAGGCTCAATGATAAATTGGCTGGTCTTTATGGAATCGTTTCTAGCGGTCAAAATCCTCCTAGTAAACAAGCTGTAGAAACTTTTGCCGATTTGGGTGGGCAAGCTGATGTTCAATTAGCTAAACTTAAAAATATACTAGATACAGATATTAAGCAGTTGAATAAAATGATCAATGAAAAACAAATTCCTGTAATAGGAGTTAAATAGTTGAATCTATAATTCAATTATTTAAACTGCCACAGTAATATTACTGTGGCAGTTTTTTTTATAAGTTAAGCCAATAGTTTAATTTAAATACCAAGGCCCTATTTCTGCTTTTGAAAAATGGATCGGTGTAATAATTATCAGTATACACTAAAAATAAATCACTCATTGGTTTAAAGCGATATTGTAATCTGCTATTGATATTGATATTATTGCGTTGGGTGTTGTATTGAAAGAATGTGGTCCAGAATAATTTGGTAGAAAAATTAATTTCTGTGCGTTGCGCAATCAAGAATAATTCAGTTGAGCTGTATGTTAAAGGGAAGTCTAATTTATTGTATTGAAAATTAAGATTGAAAGTAAGATTAGGTAATTTTCTTAATGTAATACCGGTACTTAAACTGGTATTGGTTCCATTGTAAAAACCTCCATAGCCTCCATTAATAGTGAAACTCACTTTTTTTCTAAAGTCCGATTTATAACCTGCATTGATACCATTATAGTTGTAAATGCCTATTGGTAAAGGTGTTGCACCTGTAAATGAAATGGGATAGAGCAAGTGCACTTCTGTATTGCTCATTTCAATATTAACGTTGGTAGTACTTCTAAATTGAGAATTCCAGCCAATATTGGTATTGCGCTCATTCAAACTATTGTCTGGGTTAAATACGATGTAATTGTTTGCCTCCAAATTGTAATTAATAATAGCGCCCTTCTTAGGAATAATGCGATATTTTACTTCAGAATATACATGTTTAAAACCAACTCTGATGAGCGTATCTCTAGCTGCATCATAGTTTTGAATGCGCTCAATAAAGCCCATATCGGTATAATAATTAGTGCCTACATTGGTAAGATCAAGTACAAAACTTAGGTTCCTTGAATTGTAGCTGGTACCGGCACTATAGTAATTATTATCAGTTGAAATAGTGGGTTTAACAGAATGATGAAAAGTAGCCCATGCTCCCCATTTTCCCTCCAAGTCGGAATAATTAAATTCAATTCCTGCATTGCGAGAATAAGCTGCCAATGGATCTTTTTGTTTTTCAGCCTCTGTTAAAAAACTTTGTCTATTTAAAAAGTAGCCCTTTATTACTGAACGTTTCAAAATTCTTTGCTCTACGGATAGTGCACCATAATTTTCGGGGGAGTAATCTCCTTTTCTGCCCGTTTGCATATTCATAAATCCTAGCCTGGTATTCTTGGCAATATTACCGGTAACCCTTGCTCCAAATAAAATGGGTATTCTGTTGCCATTGGCATCTAACCCAATTCTCCTAGAATAAAATGGACGAATAGGATCAATACCATAGGAAGAGAAAAGATCTGCATTTTCTAAGAAGAAAGTTCTACGTTCTGGAAAGAAAATATTAAAACGAGTTAAGTTAGTGACTTGTTGATCTACTTCTATCTGCGAAAAATCTGGGTTAACTGTAAGGTCTAAATTAAGGGAAGAAGTTAATCCAATCTTTGCATCAAAGCCCGCATTGGGTGTAGCTTTGATGGGTTGACCATTTTGATTGTCTTGATCTAATTGATTGGTAATAAAGGGAACCAATACTGCATTGGTGCCTGGTTTTGGTGGCGCATCATCCCAAATGAGTGAACCTGTATAACCCAAATCGTAGGAAGGAAAATTCACAGGAAGATTGGTCCAAGTAGCATATTCATTTGTTTTTGTATCCACTCTTAAAAAGTTGATACCCCAAACTTTTTTATCTGCCGAGTATCTCAAGGTTTTAAAAGGGATAGCAATTTCTGCTACCCATTTATCGGCATACCTTTTTGTTTCAGAAAACCATTTTTGATCCCAGCTAAAATTTAATCCATTACCACTATTGGCGTTCAGTTGTTCTTCACTTTGTGCATTAAATGCATTTACAATAAAGAAAAATCCATTGTTTCGGGTGTTAATTGGATCTATAATAACTGCTATACAATCATTTCCATCATGCCCAAAATCTCTTTTTAAACTTTGAATGAACACTTTGCCGCTGTCGTAAGCTGTGTAGGATAAGTACAAATATTTTTCATCATAAGCCGTTCGCACTTCAGTTTTACGAGTAGCTTTATTTTTATCATCTGGGTATTTTTGCCAAAACGATGTAGCTTTTTCTGCAGTAGACCAAATGGGCTCATCTAGTACCCCGTCAATTTTAACAGCGGCATTGGTTCTGCTAATATGCAACTGATAATCTTTTTGAAATGCTTCACCGTTTCTTACTTGCGCAGATGCTATAGTTGAAACAAGCAATAAAAATAGGGAGGCAATTAATTTCATAATGATTACTAAGGCGAATTCTCTAAAAGCAGATAACTGGGCGAAATTGCAGGAAATGCTGATTTGTTGAACCATTTACTATACAAATGGTATAAACGCTATATAAGCGACAATAAATTAGTCTTTTAATAGATCTGGCCGCCTTTCTTTGGTTCTTTCCACCGATTGCTCGTACCGCCATTCTTCTACTTTTTTAGGGTCTCCTTGTAATAAGATGGCTGGAACTTCAGCGCCTCTAAAATTTGCTGGCCGGGTATACACGGGCGGGGCCAGTAAATTATCTTGAAATGAATCGGTTAAGGCAGAAGTTTCATCGCTTAAAACACCGGGAATTAATCTGCCGATTGAATCTACCAGCACAGCTGCAGCAAGCTCTCCTCCACTTAACACATAATCTCCAATGGAAATTTCCATCGTTACAAATTGTTTTCTGATGCGCTCATCAATTCCTTTATAGTGCCCACAAATAATTAATAAATTTCCTTTCAATGAAAGTTGATTGGCCGCTTGTTGTGTAAACCTGCTTCCATCAATACCATTCCTGCTCCTCCACCATAAGGATAATCATCTACCTGTGCATGTTTATTGATGGCCCATTTGCGCAAGTTATGTGTACTTACTTTTAGTAAGCCCTTTTCTTGAGCACGTTTCATTATGCTATGGCTAAAAGGGCCTTCTAGTAATTCGGGTACAACAGTAATAATATCAATGGTCATGCTCATGAATACAATTTATTCCATAAAATCGCCCAATTCTCTTCTGTCTTTTTTGGTAGGGCGGCCCACTTTACTCAAGCGCTTTCCTGTATTAAAACTAGCCGACTGAAATTGAATGCGATCAAGTTCTGCTTCAGGAGTGATGTCTATATAATGTTTGATGGCTTCAGGATATTGTACTCGAGTATGCAATAGCCCAGTTACTTTAATCAACCATTTTTTTGCTTCTGTTTTAACTTCATACTCATCGCCAATTGCAACAACTCTAGATGCTTTTACCGAGTCTCCGTTTAATTTTACTTTCCCTTTACTGCACGCATCTCCTGCCTGGCTTCTTGTTTTAAACAAACGAATGGCCCAGAGGTATTTATCAATACGAAGTTTCTCTTTTTCTATAGCCATATTTTTACAACGCTATATTATTAAGCATTCATTTCAGCAAAATAATGATGGAAATAAGGAATGGTTTCAATGCCCTTATAAAAATTCACCAATTCGTATTTTTCGTTAGGACTATGCAGGTTATCACTGTCTAATCCAAATCCAAGGAATACAATTTTTAAGCCCAATTCTTTTTCGAATAAAGCACAAATAGGAATACTGCCTCCTCCACGAACAGGTATAGGGTCTTTTCCAAATGTTGCATGAATGGCTTTGGCTGCTGCTTTGTACGCAATAGAATCAATAGGAGTCATATAAGGCTCTCCACCATGATGTTCTGAAGCTTTAACCGTAACGCCAGCAGGAGCAATCGATTTAAAATAGTTCAATAATTTTTCGGTAATGATTACAGAAGATTGATTGGGTACCAAACGAGCAGATATTTTAGCAAATGCTTTAGAAGGTAAAACTGTTTTGGCTCCTTCTCCTGTATAACCTCCCCAAATACCATTTACTTCTATTGTGGGGCGTATACCGGTTCTTTCATTGGTAGTAAAACCTTTCTCTCCCCACAATGTACTTACGCCTAAATCGGTTTTGTATTCATTTTCATCAAAAGGAGCTTCGGCCATTTTAGCACGCTCTGTATCGGTTGATGCTACTACATCGTCATAAAAACCTGGAATGGTAATATGGTTGTTTTCATCATGACAAGACGCAATCATTTTTGCTAAAATGGTGATGGGGTTTGCAACAGCGCCACCATAAACACCACTGTGTAAATCTCTGTTAGGGCCTGTAACTTCTACTTCAATATAGCTTAATCCACGAACACCAATATCTATAGAAGGCGTATCCATACTTAACATAGAAGTATCGCTGATTAAAATCACATCTGCTTTTAATAATGCTTTATTATTTTTTACAAATGTGGCCAAGTTAGGGCTGCCGATCTCTTCTTCACCTTCAATTAAAAACTTGATATTGGTTGGGGCAGAATTGGTTTTGGTAAATGTTTCCAAGGCCTTCACATGCATATAAAACTGTCCCTTATCATCGGCAGAACCACGCGCAAAAATTTTACCGTCTTTAATTACTGGTTCAAATGGTCCGCTATTCCATAGTTCAATAGGATCGGCAGGTTGCACATCATAATGGCCATATACCAACACGGTTGGTTTAGATGGATCCACAATTTTTTCGGCGTATACTATGGGATGACCTTCTGTAGGATAAATAGTAACGATATCTGCCCCTGCTTCTAATAAACGGGCTTTTACAGCTTCGGCACAGTTAAGCATATCGGGTTTATGTTCACTTCTTGCACTAACGCTAGGGATGCGCAATAAATCTAATAATTCGTTTAAAAAACGGTCTTTATGTTGTTCTTGGTATTCTTTCCAAACTTTCATTGTATAAATTTTAAATAGGGATGCAAGTTACAGAATTTTAACAGCCATTCTATGTTTCTCATTGGATACTAAATTCTCCATGGTCCAGTTCAGCCTCGATTCAAAAGCATGCTGGCGCACTGTACAATCTGCTTTTGTACAAATGGCGCAACTGAATTCCAAACATCCATCTGTATGTACAAAAAGTTCTATAGCATCTCCAAACTGGGTTTTGATGAGGTCGGATAATAAATCTATTTCTTTATGCGCTTCATGAACATTTAAATACCATGGAAGTGTGATATGACAATCTATATGCAATAGCTCGCCATATTTAATTACACGTCTAAGAATGGTATAGCCATTGTACATAATCCATATACTCATAGCAATGGCAATCGCTTTATCTAACCAGTATATTTTAGTAAAATAAATTAATGTTACTGCTGCGAGAACGCCCAATGTAGAGTAGGTATCTATTTGCAAATGCTTTCCACTAGATTCTAGTGCAAGCGAGTTATTTTTTTTGCCAATGCGGATGCAATAGGCGCCCGCTAAATAATTTACCAATGCAGTAATGGCAACCAGCCAAATTCCTTGGTCTAATTTTTTTACCTGCACGTTATCCAGCATATTTAAAATGGTTTCATAAATAATCATGATACCTGCTGCAATCACCAAACTGCCTTCTGCTGCTGCAGAAACAAATTCGGCTTTTCCATGTCCGTATGGATGGTCATTGTCTCTAGGCTTTGCTGCAACATATAAACTATATAGCCCAATAAATCCGGCAATGATATTTACGATACTTTCTAAGGCATCTGATAAAATAGCCATCGATGCGGTTAGATAGTAAGCAGTTATTTTAATAGTAAAGAGCAATACACTTAGAACGGTCACCCATTTTTGTATGGTGTAATTTTGTAATCCCTTATTCATATTTGTTGCATTTGAACAAAGATGAGTGGTTTACCCTTAATTTTAGCAATCAAAATGGTTCAATCTACCTAATTCAATGAATTGAAAAAAATAGTTATACTGAATGCCCCCCGTTGAACAAAAATCCCGAATTCCATCTCAGCCCCCTGTGATTCTTCCTGTTCCTGCAGGAGAAGAGCAACCAATGTGGTCTGTGATGATTTCTGTTTACAATACCTACTCTTTTTTAGAAACTTGCATGCAATCTATATTAGAACAAGACAGGGGCTTGGATCAAATGCAAATTATGGTTATTGACGATGCTAGTACAGATGGAGATGTTGAAGCATTGGTTAAAAAAGTGGGAGGGGGTAGAATTGGATATTTTAGGCAGCCGGTTAATGCGGGCAAATTGCGCAATTTTGAAACCTGTTTAAAGTTGGCAAAGGGAAAATATGTTCACATACTGTATGGAGATCATTATTTATTAAAAGATTTTTATAGAGAGATTGAAAGCTTATTCGAAGATTTTCCCAGAATTGGTGCTGCATTTACCGAGTTTGAATACATCAATGAGTTTGATAAGAAAATTTGGGATCATCCTCGCTTACAAGTTTTACGGGGTGTTCTAAAAAACTGGTTACTCACCATCTCTCAGCAACTGGTAGTTCAGCAGCCTGCCATGGTAATTAAACGCAGTACCTACGAAAAATTAGGTGGATATTATGGGGTTGAATATGGAGAATTTTGGGAAATCTGTGCCCGAATTGCTGCACATTATGAAGTAGCTTATTGCCCAAGGGCATTGGCTAAATACAGGGTGCATGGTGAAACAATTTCCCTAAGTGTTGCACAGTCTAAAATGAACGCAAAAGACATTGCTAAAACAATCGGGATGATCAGGGCTTATTTACCCTTGGAAATACGCGATTATGTAAGCAAGAAATCAACCAAATATTTTGCGCAATATTATTCAAGACTTTCGCATAAAGTGTATCACGAGTTTAATAAACCAGCAGCGGCAATGGTAATGGCTTGGGAATCTTTGTGGATGGATATCAATTGGGTTACCATCAAATATTCCTTTTTATTATTTCTTAAAGTACTAATAGGCTATAGGCATATCCGCAATTTTATTGAAAAAATTTCTTAGTTAATTAATTTTGTAGAATAATTGATTGCACAATGCTTAGCAAGCATTGCAGAAATTCCGCAATATTTTTCCATTGATAAGTTAACAGCACGTATTAATTTATCTTCATCAGCTGGGCTAACATCGCAATGATATACAAGCTCAATTGATTTAAATACTTTAGGATGCTCGTCTGTTTGTTCTGCCTCGGCAGTAATTTCTAGTTTAGTAAAAACCACTTTCATTTTAGCTAAAATATCTGCCACGTCCATTCCACTACATCCACACAAAGAAGCCAATAACATTTTTTTAGGACTCATGCCTGTATCTAAACCACCACCTTCCTTGGTAGTGTCCATCTTTACTATATGACCATTGTCTGAAATACTTTCGAAACTCAATGCTTCTTTCCAAGTAGTTGTTACTTTCATTTTATAGAATTAATGGTTTTTAAAAAGGTAAAAATTAGCTATACAAATTAGCTATCTAAACGAGCACTTACAAAATCCCAGTTTACTACGTTCCACCAATTATTAATATAGTCGGGGCGCTTGTTTTGGTATTTTAAATAATATGCATGCTCCCAAACATCCAAACACAATAAAGGGGTGCCTTTGATATCACTAACATCCATTAATGGGTTATCCTGATTGGGCGTTGAACCAATCATTAACTTTTTATCTGCATTGATTACTAGCCAAGCCCATCCACTTCCAAATCTATTTTTACCTGCATCGGTAAATTGTGATTTGAACACATCAAATGAACCAAATGAACTATCAATGGCTGCGGCTAATTTTCCTGTTGGCTTAGTTGCAGTGCCACCCTTCATGCATTTCCAAAATAGTTCATGATTATAATGACCGCCGCCATTGTTTCTCATCTTTGGTGAATATTTAGAAATATTGCGCAGTATATTTTCTAAAGAAGTATTATTGGTATCTACTTTTTCTGCAGTGCAAGCATCTACTAAATTTCAGCTGCATGTTTGGTATAATGTATTTCCATGGTCATGGCATCAATCACCGGCTCTAAGGCATTAAATCCATAAGGCAGGGGTTGTTGCACAAAATCGGATAATGCATTATTGTTAGATGCAAAACTAAAAGAGGGTAAAACAGATAAGCCAATACCTGCTGCGATCCCTGCTTTTCCGGTTGTTTTAATAAATGCTCTTCTGCTGTTTGGCTGTTTCATAGGATTATTTTTTCTTTAAGTTAGTAAAAAATGTACGCACCTGTTTAAATGTTCGGTAGTAAAATTCCTGATTGAATAATTGAGAATCTCGCATAGCTTTAAAAGTAAGGAATGCCCCAATTGGTATTAAAATAAAAGTAGATAGCCACATACCCATGATGGCATTGGTTTGACCAGATTTTACAAATTTTTCACCAAATGTGTTGAACAAGTGAAAAACTACAAAGAAGATGATGGCAAATACCATGGGTGTTCCCAATCCGCCTTTTCTAATAATCGATCCTAGGGGAGCACCTATTAAAAATAACACCAAGCAGGCAACTGATAAAGTAAATTTTCTATGCCATTCAATTTCATGGTAGCGCAAGGATTCGTATTTTTCATTGTAATCCCTTGCCATCATTTCAATACTACCTTTTATAGTTGCCAACTGATTGGTTGCGGCATCCATGATATTTTGTTTAACACTATCTGGAAGTAATTTTGTTGGATTTACTTTAGGTAATGGGTTGATGATTTTTCCCTTCCATCCAGTATCGGCATATCTAGCAAAACGAACATAGGGAGTAATTTCTTTGGTAGATTTTTTTTGATAAAAAGTATCCACATGTTCTAATGAATCTATTGCCAAATTTAATTGCCTTATGCTAAGCATTTTAGGATCGTAGAATGCACTGTCACCTGTTTTATTCATCTGAAAACTCTTTAGATCGAATACTTTTTTATATTCTCTAAAACTCATTCTGGTGAATTGTGTATTGGCAATTACGCGCTGGCCTTTTTCTTCGTAACGAACACCATTCTTTAAAATAAATTCTAAAAAACGCTTGTCTTTTGTAACACGCATTACACCGCTTTCAGCAATTAAAATATTGTCTTGTAATGAATAGCCTTTTTCAAAAATTACTACATCATGTATGATGCTATCGTTTTTTTCTTTTTTGCCTAGTTTAATTACATAGCCCTCAATCTTATCATAAAAAATGCCTTCTTTGATATCAATTGAAGGCTTTGAAACAATGATATCGTATTTTAAAGCAGAGAGTTTAAGTTGCGTTACTGGTATAATATTATTGGCAAATAAAAATGCTAGGCCACAAATAAAGAAAGTGATTACTAACAATGGGCGCATAAAACGCAGCAAAGGAATACCTGCAGCTTTAATGGCTACTAGTTCAAAACTTTCTCCTAAATTCCCAAATGTCATGATAGAAGAAAATAACAAGGCCAGGGGTAATGCTGTTGGTACCCAAAAAAGGGTAACCAGGCCCACCAATTTCAAAACAGTAATTAAATCTAGTCCTTTACCTACCAAATCATCTATATACAACCAAAAGAATTGCATGGTGAGTACAAAGATCGAAATGATGAACGCAGCAATAAAAGGACCCACAAATGCGCGAATAATGAGTATGTCTAGCTTTTTTATCACTTACCTGTCTTAATATTGTTGTTATGAGTGCAGCAAAAGTAACACTTTCACCAAAGGAACTGGAATTGGTGAACAATGCCGACTGGATTTTAACAAAGAATGGGATTATTCAGAAAGTAGCCGATCTTTTTGGAGAGGTAAGTAATACCTATCGGGCAGATTTGGCCAAATACACCGAATTGGTTCATTCTCCTGCCTTTCAACTAGCTCCCAAATTGTCTAAGGGCGAACAATACCAGTCTCTGCCTTATATAATGCTCGATTATCCACGCTATTTTACCGAGCCCGATATTTTTGCCATACGCAGCTTTTTTTGGTGGGGAAACCATTGCAGTATTCATTTGATACTGAGGGGTAAGTTTCTACTGCAGTATGGCCCTTCTATTGATCATTATTTTCAATTGTTTGGGAAGTATGCAGATGAAACCCGTAACTGGCATATTGGAACAGGTGCTGATTTATGGCAACACCATTTTGAAAGAAATAATTATATACCAATAGAAGACTGGAATGGTAGCTCAGTTACTCAACTGCCTTTTTTAAAGTTGGCAAAAAAAATCCCACTGGAAGAGTGGGATGATATAGATCAATTTCTGATCAAACATTTTAACCGAATACTATCTATGCTTACAGAATATTAGGCACCTAAACGATGAAACAATTCTTTCAACTGGTAGCCCCATAATTGAGTCTGGTCTTTTATTTCGTTCTTTTCTGCAAAGTCTTTAATCACCAATATGGTTTGATTAGAGATCTCTGTTTTTTCTATTCTGAACTCGAAATACTCGTTTTTTTCACTGTGCATCCAATGGTATCGGATGAATTTATTTTCTTCTTTGTCTACAATTTCGGCTTTGTCTGGTACACCGCCTCCCCAAGAGAAACTATATACATTTTCCCACTCATCTACTTTATCGGCAAACCACTCCTGTAATCCAGCAGGTGTTGCCAAAAAATCATATAAAATAACGGGAGAACATCTAACCGGAAATTCTAACGTAAATAACTGCTTCTTGCTCATTAATATCTCTTTAACCATCTATGGTAGCGTGCAATAATATTAAATAATACCTATCCTTCAAATGTTTTTTTGTAAATCGGCAAATTTTAAGGATATACTGGCTTTTTAAATGGCTGTGAAACTTAGTACTGTACTGCAAATCAGCCAATTAGATGATTTTTTTGAAACTGATTTAAAATGGTTTAAATTTATCTTCCCCCACAACTTAACTTTTAAACTGCTTATTATGAGTATGCGCCAGCTGAAAATAACCAAGTCGATCACTGCCCGTGAATCACAGAGTTTAGAAAAGTATTTACAAGAAATTGGGAAAGTTGATCTCATTAAACCCGAAGAAGAAGTTCAATTGGCTTTAAAAATTCGCTTGGGCGATCAAGTGGCTTTAGAACGATTGGTTAAATCGAATCTTCGGTTTGTTGTTTCGGTTGCCAAACAATACCAAAATCAGGGGTTAACCTTATCCGATTTAATCAACGAAGGCAATTTAGGTTTAATAAAAGCAGCCCTACGTTTTGATGAAACCAGGGGCTTTAAATTTATCTCTTATGCTGTTTGGTGGATTAGGCAAAGCATATTGCAATCATTGGCAGAACAAAGCCGTATAGTGCGTTTACCATTAAATAAAGTGGGGCTTACCAATCGCATCAGCAAAGCTTTTCAGCAATTAGAACAAGAATTTGAACGTGAGCCTACTGCACAGGAACTAGCAGATATATTAGAATTACCGGTAGAAGAAGTGAGTGCTACGATGAGTGCAGGTATTAGGCATTTAAGCATGGATACGCCGTTGGCGGATGGGGAGGGTAGTACCATTATGGACTTAATGGAAAATACCAATGCAGCACGAACAGATGAAAAATTGGAACACCACGAATCATTGCATTTAGAAATTGAACGTAGTTTAAAAACCTTAACAGATCGTCAAAAAACCGTGCTTTGCTATTTTTTTGGCATTGGCGTAGACCATGCATTGAGTTTAGAAGATATTGGGGAGCGATTTAATCTAACCCGGGAAAGGGTAAGGCAAATAAAAGACAAAGCCATCACCAAGCTGCGAAGCACCAAGCGTAGCAAGTATCTGAGATTTTATTTGGGCTAAATTGGCCAACATTTTTACAGTTAATGAAAGCATACTGGGATGTTTTTGTTCAACCCAGTATATTTGCAGCTCTTTCACAAATGGGAGGGTTAATTTATGTTTCAGAATTTATCGGAAAAATTAGAGTCGGCATTCAAGAATCTCAAAGGAAATGCGCGCATCAATGATTTGAACATTGCCAATACCGTAAAAGATATACGTAGGGCTTTGTTAGATGCGGATGTGAATTTTAAGATTGCAAAAGAGTTTACAGAAAAAGTAAGAGATAAAGCAGTAGGAGAAAAAGTAATCAATGCCATCAGTCCTGGTCAATTAATGGTAAAAATTGTGCAGGATGAATTAACCGAATTGATGGGCGGAAAAGAAGCTGCTTTTTCAATTGAAGGAAATCCTGCCATCATATTAATTGCTGGATTACAAGGAAGTGGTAAAACCACTTTTACAGGCAAGTTGGCCAATTATTTAAAAACAAAGAAGGGAAAGTCTCCATTGGTTGTTGCTGCTGATATTTATCGTCCTGCAGCAATTGATCAGTTAACAGTTTTGGCAGAACAAATAGGGGTAAGCATTTATAGCGAGCGAGACAATAAAGACGCTGTTTCCATTGCATTAAACGCCATTAAAGAAGCCAAAGCAACCAATAAAAATGTTATCATCATAGATACGGCAGGTCGTTTGGCCATCGATGAAGTGATGATGACTGAAGTGGCCAATATTAAAGCAGCAGTAAATCCATCAGAGATATTGTTTGTGGTAGATTCCATGACTGGTCAAGATGCCGTGAATACGGCAAAAGCATTTAATGATCGCTTAGATTTTTCGGGTGTAGTATTAACCAAATTGGATGGTGATACAAGAGGTGGTGCGGCGCTTTCCATTAAGTATACTGTAGATAAGCCTATTAAGTTTGTAAGCAGCGGAGAAAAAATGGATACCCTAGATGTATTCTACCCCGAGCGGATGGCGCAGCGAATTTTAGGCATGGGTGATATAACCAGTTTGGTAGAAAAAGCACAAGCCCAATACGATGAAGTAGAAGCTAAAAAGCTAGAGAAAAAAATTCGTAAAAACCAGTTCGATTTTCAGGATTTTATGGATCAGTTGCAACAGATTAAAAAAATGGGTAATCTGAAAGACTTGATGGGAATGATTCCTGGTGTAGGAAAAGCAGTAAAAGATATTGATATAAAGGATGACGCGTTTAAAGGAATTGAAGCCATGATTAGCTCAATGACTCCATTTGAAAGAGCCAATCCCGACTCCTTAACGCCAAGCAGAAGGTTGAGAATTGCCAAGGGCAGCGGAAAGGACCTGCAAGAAGTGAACGCATTCATGAAGCAGTTTGAGCAAATGAAGCAAATGATGAAAATGATGAATAATATGCCAATGGGAGGAAAATTGCCTGGAATGCGTCGCTAAAAGCGCTTTTAATATACCGTTAACGTTCTTTTTGGTTATAAGCCTTGGAAGTTATGGGGGAAACTATTACTTTCGCGCTTCTGGTTTCTACCAGATTAATTAATTATTCACGCCTTTAAATTTCTATTTATGGCAGTAAAAATGAGACTCCAGCGTCACGGGAGTAAAAAAAGACCGTTCTACTTTATCGTAGTAGCCGACGGACGTGCACCAAGAGATGGTAAGTTTATTCAAAAATTGGGTACTTACAATCCATTAACAGTTCCTGCAACCATTCAATTAGATCGTCAGAAAGCATTGGATTGGTTAAACAAGGGAGCTCAACCTACTGATACAGTTAGGAGAATTCTTTCTTTCAAAGGCGTATTGTACCTGAAGCACCTTTTACGTGGTGTTAAGTTAGGTTTGTTTGATGATGCTGCTGCTATGACTAAGTTTCAGGAATGGCACAATGATCATGAAGCCAATATCAACCGTAGAAACGAAGAACATAAAAGCAAGCAACGCGCTAAAAAAGTGTATGTGCCTGTTGTTAAAAAAGTAGAAGTTAAAGAAGAAGTAGTTGTAGAAGCTGCTCCTGAAGCACCAGCTGCTGAAGGTACAACTGAAGCATAAACTGCTTATTGGATATTGAAAGGACTCGGAAATGCTCCGAGTCCTTTTTATTTGTACTAGCCCCATCAAAGGGCAAGGTTTATTAACTTGCATGCAATGAAGGATTATATCAACATTGGGAAAATAGTAGCTGCCTTTGGTTTAAAAGGAGACCTGATCATCACCCATTCATTGGGTAAGAAAACTGCTTTAACTGGAGTTACTGCATTATTTGTAGAAGAAGTAAAAGGATCCTATTTACCTTATTTTATAGAATCATCTAAAGCAAAAGATGCTGAAGAAATGTATGTAAAGCTAGAAGGTGTTCGTTCTAAAGAATCTGCTGCCCGATTTATTTCCAAACCAGTTTGGTTATTGGATGCTGAGTTTAGAAAATTAGCAGGAAAAAATGCACCCATCTCCTTATTAGGCTATGAATTAATTACAGATGAAGAGGAGAATTTAGGCCCCATTGAAGAAGTGATAGAGCAACCGCATCAGGTATTGCTTAAAATTTCATTGGATGGAAAAGAAGCATTGATTCCTTTACATCAAGAAACCCTCGATAAAATTGATCATCCTAAAAAGCAAGTGTTTGTAACACTTCCAGATGGATTGTTAGATGTGTATCGTTAGTATATGGCATCTCCACAACGTTATATTGCCCATTTAGATCTAGACTCTTTTTTTGTAAGCGTAGAAGTATTGAATAATCCTTCCCTTAAAGGAAAAGCAGTTATAGTAGGCGGCTCAAAAGACAGGGGCGTAGTTACTACATGCAGTTATGAAGCCCGAAAGTTTGGCGTTAGAAGTGCAATGCCCATGCATAAAGCCATGAAACTTTGCCCGCACGCCATATTGGTACAAGGTACCAGAGGCGAGTACAGCAGATACTCTAGATGGGTTACAGAAATCATTGCAGCTAAAGCTCCTTTATTTGAAAAAGCCAGTATCGATGAATTTTTTATAGACCTCACTGGGATGGATAAATTTTTTGATCCTTTTCAATGGACCATTGATTTACGAGATGAAATTATTAGCAAAACGCAATTACCCATTTCATTTGGGTTAGCATCCAATAAAATGATTGCCAAGATTGCTACTGATGAAGCCAAGCCCAATGGATACTTATTTGTGCAACCCGGAATGGAAAAAAATTTTCTAGCACCATTGCCCGTGAATAAATTTTCTGGAGTAGGAGAAAGTATGCATGAGCGCTTAAAGTCAATGGGTATTTTCACCATTCAACAATTAAGTGAAACCCCCGTTGCTGAATTGGAAAAATCAATTGGAAAATACGGAGTAGATCTTTGGAAAAAATCGCAGGGTATACATGAAGGAATTGTACAGCCTTACCACGAAGCCAAATCTATTTCAACCGAAAATACTTTTGAGGAAAATCAAACAGATGAAGCTTTTTTATTGAGTGAGTTGGTGCGCATGACCGAAAAAGTAGCTTATGAATTAAGAACAGATAAAAAATTAACGGGATGCATTGCAGTTAAAATTCGATATCCCGATTTTGAAACTACATCTAAACAAACTACCATTGATTATACCCTACGGGATGATGAATTAATACCCGTTGCCATCAGTTTATTCCATCAATTGTACCGAAAAGGCCAACCAATAAGGTTATTAGGGGTTCGATTGAGTGAACTCACCAGCCATGTACTGCAAGGGAGTTTATTTGAAGACAATAAAAAAGATGAACTCTATAAAGCCATTGACGCGGTTAAAAATAAATTTGGTAAAACAGCTTTGCAAAAAGCAAGAACCATTCGTGGCGGCTTAAATAAAAGTTAACATTATTTATTAGTCTACTTATTTAGTAGGAAATACTATATTTGCTTCCTAAATAATAACATAATGAGTTTAAGACTAGGGGATACCGCTCCCAATTTTACTGCACAATCAAGCCTAGGAGAGATCAATTTTTACGAATATTTAGGAGATAGCTGGGGTGTATTGTTTTCTCACCCTGCCGATTATACACCAGTATGTACAACAGAATTGGGTAAAACAGCATTGCTTGCAGAAGAGTTTGCCAAGCGCAATGTAAAAGTGTTGGCATTAAGTGTAGATAGCTTGGGTAAACATGAGGGATGGATTAAGGATATCAATGAAACACAACATACCACTGTGGGGTTTCCGATTATAGCAGATGAAGACAAAGCAGTTGCTACTGCCTATGATATGATTCATCCGAATGCTTCTCTTACAGCTACTGTTCGTTCCTTATTTATTATAGGACCAGATAAAAAAGTAAAATTATTCATCACCTATCCCGCATCTACTGGAAGAAATTTTTACGAAGTTTTGCGTGTGATAGATTCTTTACAATTAACGGCTGATTATAGTGTAGCAACACCTGCAGATTGGAAAGAAGGAGAAGATGTAATTGTAGTGCCTGCTGTAAGTACAGAAGATGCTATAAAAAAATTCCCCAAAGGGGTTAAAGTAATAAAACCTTATCTGCGCTATACACCACAGCCTAATTTATAGCCAGATCAGAAAATTTTGTTTGGTACTTGTTCTAGCCCCGGAGTGATCCGGGGTTTTGTTTTATATGGATTCAACAAATCTTATTAACTTCCCCAAAAGATTCCATATGAAGAAATTATTTTGCTTAATTGGCTTATGCATCACTTTTATTGGAGTAACAGCGCAAAAGACTTTTATTTACTGTGGTCAATTGGTTGATGTTAAAAATCAGCAAATGCTAAAAGAAATGACCATTGTAACGGATGGTGCAAAAATTGTACGTGTAGATAAAGGATATACAAAAGCAGCAGAGAGCGATAAAATAATTGATTTAAAAAAATCAACGGTAATGCCTGGTTTAATTGATATGCACGTGCATATGGAAAGCGAAACAGGCCCCGCCAATTACCTCAATGGATTTACCTGGAATGCTGGCGATTATGCATTTCAATCGGTTGTATTTGCACAAAAAACATTAATGAGTGGGTTTACTTCCGTAAGAGATTTAGGTGGAAGTGGCGTAAATATTTCTTTGCGCAATGCCATCAATAAAGAATGGATCATTGGCCCAAGGGTATATACTGCTGGCAAGTCACTTGCAACAACAGGAGGGCATGCAGATCCTACCAATAATTATAGAAAAGATTTAATGGGTGATCCTGGGCCTAAAGAAGGTGTTGTAAATGGGGTAGAGGATTGCGCTAAAGCAGTACGTCAGCGATATAAAGAAGGCTCCGATTTAATTAAAATTACGGCAACAGGCGGTGTATTAAGTATGGCCAAAGACGGCAGTGGCGCACAGTTTACCGAAGAAGAAATTAAAGCCATTGTAAGCACTGCTAAAGATTATGGATTTAAAGTAGCTGCGCATGCGCATGGTGCTGAAGGGATGAAAAGAGCGGTAATGGCAGGGGTGAATTCAATAGAACATGGTACTTATATGTCGGAAGAAGTAATGGACCTGATGAAGCAAAAAGGCACTTACTTGGTTCCAACCATTATTGCCGGAAAGTCTTCTGCAGATTCAGCTAAAAAACCGGGCTACTATCCCGAGATTGTTAAAGCAAAGGCCTTGGTAGTGGGCAATTTTATTCAAGCAACATTTGCTAAAGCCTACCAACGTGGTGTAAAGATTGCGTTTGGTACAGATGCTGGTGTATATGCACACGGAAAAAATTGGATTGAATTTGTGTATATGACAGAAGCGGGTATGCCAATTTTAGAAGCCATTAAAACAGCTACTGTAAATGCTGCAGATTTAATAGGCGACGATCGCTTGGGCAGTATTGAAAAAGATAAATTAGCCGATATTATTGCCGTAGATGGTGATCCTGTTAAAGACATCACCAGCATGGGCAGGGTAATATTTGTAATGAAAAATGGAGTTGTTTATAAAGGAAACTAGGGCTAAACTATTTAGGAAGTATATTCCAAAATAACAGCACTACTCTTCTTCTTTCATCATCGGTTTTATAATCGTTTACCAATTTGCTTGGGAATTCTTCGCCCTTTCCTTTTTCTACAAAGAGAAAATCGATTGATTTTATTGAAGTGTAATTGGGAATTTTTTTCTCAATAGAATACTCCATTAAGTCGCCAATATTTATAGCACGCCATTCTGATAGTTTTTGATTCATGCTTTCTTTGCTGGCTGTACTATCATTTAATTTTTCTACCAGGGTTTTAAAAATATCTGAATCAGGATTAAATCCACTTCCGTCTGCATAACCTAAAATAACTAAGGTTGCTTTTTTCTCTACGTCAGCATATTTATTGTAAAAGCCAACCAAAGAGTCTACCAAAGGAGAAAACAATTGTTCTGCAATAGGTCTTTTTTCAGCAGGAATTTCATATTTGCCTGGTCCAAAAAAAGCAGCCAAATCGAACATGTGTTGTTGATTCACAATGATGTCTAAGCTCTCATTAATCATGGTAAACCTGCGTAAGCGGTAATTGGCCCTGCTTTTATAGCGATCTATCAAACCAAAAGAAGAATCAATTTTTGATCTATTGGTTTTATAATCTCTTCTAGAAGTGCTTATTTTTTCATTGATAAATGCAATGGCATTTTTAAATGAATCTAGGTCGTTAGTATACTTGGCAATCTTTTGCTTAATGCTGTCTGCAATCTCTGCATCAATTACCTCCGATTTTAAGCGGGCTTCTACTTTTGATTTTGTGTCTGCTACTATTTTTGTATCAGTTTGCTCAATAGTGGTTGCCGAAGTAAGGGTTTCTTTTAATTGAGCCTTTTTGGTGCTAAAACATGAAGCCAAGATAAAGCAACAGAAAAGTAAACTGAATGCCAGGTTGATTTTTTTCATTATTTAAATTTTTGGTGCAGCACGTATAAAGAAATCCTCTTTTGTTTTTGATGGTTTTTTAATTGCTTTTCTGCCTACAATAATAAAACTATTATTTGCTTTTCCATCGGCAGTGTCCTTCACTTCATTGGCAGCTAAATCTTCGTCGGAAATATACGTTACAAATTTAGTAAGGAACTGTTTTTTATTGATTGTAACAAATAGCAGTGCTTCATTGGCAGAATTGTCTTTTTGCAATTCACTGGATTTCTTATTGGGTAGGGGATTTAGTTTTGCGGGAACAATTAAATCTAAAAAGTACATACCCGAATCCTTATTAAAAAAAGGGACACTTAAGTATAAGAACAGCACTATTCCTATCAGCCATATAGAAGCTACATGACGGTTATTGTACAAATAATTATATATTGCTTTTATATTCACTTAACTGCAAGTTCTTGTTCTAGTGCTTTTATTTCAGTTAGTACAGGCTCTACTGATTTGGAAAGTAAAGCAACAAATTCACCAATTTTGTTCCAATCGGCATCTATATTTTTATATTTTTCAATTTCAATCAACGGCATTACCAATTCGGAATTGGTTTTTAATGAAGTAACGGTTGTTTTTAAATTGTGTGCAATAGTATACAACTGTTCCATATCCTTACTGTTGTAAGTAGCTTCTAGTTGTGCCACTTCTTCTGGATAGTGTTTGGTGAAATGACCTAACAGCTCTTTAATAATGGCGGGCTCATCTCCAACCAGTTTAATGATATTATTTAGGTCTACATAAGTGGTATTCATTTTTTTTACTATTGTATTATTAGGTAATTGGGGGATGTATAAATTAAATAATTCAATCACTCTCTCTTCTATCAATGGTTTAGAAAGATAATCATTCATGCCGGCTTCCTTAGATTTTTCAATTTCAGTTGGCATGGTGTGGGCAGTCATTGCAATAATGGGTACATTCGATTTTTGGGTATTTCCGTATTCATTTTTTTGTAAATAGTCTATGGCTTCCTTTCCATCTGCTGCTAGGGTAATTTTAATGCCCCAGTTTTGAAATAAAAACTTCAATAGCATTTGGTTCATTTTATTGTCTTCCGCTATTAATATATTGGCTGCTGTATTAAATTGTTTAACAATGGGGGTATCTTTTTTATCATTGTTTTCGCTATTGGCCATTCTATTGATACTATATGGTATGGTTACTATAAATTCAGATCCGGCATTAATAGTACTATGTACATCAACTGTACCATTTTGTAATGTAACCAACTGTTTTACAATGGATAGTCCCAATCCTGTTCCGCCATATTTGCGGGTTGTAGCAGAGTCGGCTTGTTCAAATCTTTCAAAAATGGTTTTTAGTTTATCTTCAGGAATACCAATGCCAGTGTCTTTAATAGCAAACTGAATAAAAACAGTTTCATCTTCTTGCTTTATTAAGTTCAAACGCAAAGAGATATTACCACCAGTTCCTGTAAACTTAATTGCATTAGATACTAGGTTGGTTAAAATTTGTTTCAATCTGTCATCGTCTCCTGTTAAATTGAGCGGAATATTTTCTTCTATTTGATAAGAAAAGTGAATTTTTTTGGTACTCAGTTGTACCTGAAAAAGCATTTCAATAAAATGGCAAATATCTTTTAAGTTAAAAGGGGCTTTAGAAATTTGCAACTTGCCCGCTTCTAATTTCGAAAAATCTAAAATATCATTAATGATATAAAGTAAGTTTTCGCTAGAGCTTTTAATAAAACTGATATAATCCCGTTGTACTCCATCTAAATTGGTTTTATGCGCAAGGTTACTAAAACCAATAATAGAGTTTAATGGTGTTCTTATTTCATGGCTCATGTTGGCCAAGAACTGTTCTTTAATTTTACCTGCTATATCTGCTTTTATCTTAGCCTGCTCCAATGCTTGGATTAATAGATTGTTTTGCTTTAAGTGCCGTATAATTAATGTTGCAGAAAGTAAGATGGTAATCAATGCAAAAATGGTAAGTGATCTGCTAATTATAAGTACTTGATTAGAAACAGTTGAATTTTCAATAATGGTTTGTTGTAAATCTGTTTCAGCAATGATTTGAATATCCGAGGCTGCAATATAGATACTGTCTAATAAGTTTTTATTCTGTTCGCCTGTAAGTTTTTGTTTAGCAATCAATGCGCTTTTGCTGCTATCTAAAATATCTTTAGTAAGGGTTATTTTTTTCTCTAGTAGCCTTTTTAATTGATTGAATGATTGTTGTGTGGAAATTTCAGTAAGCTTGCCTACCTCAACAATATACCTATTTAAATCTTTTATAGTGTCATTGAGTGTTGGTGTTAATTTTATTTCAGCTGCATTGATTTGCTTTCTTGTTTGGCTTTCTATAAAATAAACATGATTGATAATCTCTTGTAATGAATTATTAATTTGGAAAGTTTTTACCGCCAATTCGTTGCCTTTTTGCATGGCGCGTATGCTTTTATCGGAACGAGATTGTACAAAAAACAAAACAACCATCAATACAATTGATAATAGTAGTATAAAACTCAGTGGCTTTATGGTAGTATTTCTTTTTAGCCTTTCCATTTTCTCAATTGTTGCAATAAAGCTTTTAAGTCTTTTGGAATGGGGGCTTCTAATGTATACTGCTCGCCCTTTAAACTAAAGACTAATTTATTTGAATGTAAAGCCAGCCTGGCCAATATCGGTTTTTCTTCTTCCGCTATTTTGGCTAATTTAAAATTTCTTTTAATGGAAGATAATAAAATGGGTTTTGGATCTCCATATATTTCATCACATACAATGGCATGCCCAATATGTTGCATGTGCACCCTAATTTGATGTGTTCTTCCGGTATGTATTTGAAATTGCACCCAAGAGAATAATCTAAAAGATTCTTGCACTTCATAATCGGTGAGTGAAGGCTTTCCTTTTATATGGGTAATCATCTTGGTGGTTTTCCCCGGATGCTCCATAATAGATGTATCTATAGAGCCACTGCTGTTCATCATCTGACCGTTCACTAAACCTACATAGTATTTCTCCATATCCCTTCCTTCGAAAAGTAAGGAGAGTTCTTTATGAGATTCTTCAGTTTTGGCAAATAAGATAATACCACTGGTATCTCTGTCTAAACGGTGAACCGTATAAATATTTCCGTATCGCTCTTTGAGTATGTCTTTTAGCGAAATTTCTTTTCCGATTCTGTCTGGAATACTCAATAAACCAGATGGTTTATTGATGGCAACAAAATCATTGTTTTCAAAAATAATATCTAACTGCATGATTATTCTGTTGCCTTATTTTTTCTAATGAACGATTTATTCATGAATTTAAGTAAGCGAACTTCTTTTTCATTTAAATGTCTCCATTTACTGCGCTCTACATTTTTTTTGGTAAGGTTAGCAAACATTACCCTGTCTAGCCCTTTTACATCATATCCTAAGTGCTCAAAAATTCTTCTTACAATTCTGTTCCTCCCACTATGTATTTCAATGCCTACTACATTTTTACTTTTAGTATCTGCATAGCCTACAGAGTCGGCTTGCACAAAACCATCTTCTAATGTAACACCAGTAACAATTTGATCAAGGTCTTTTTTAGTTACGGGTTTATCTAAAGTAACTTCGTATATTTTTTTAACTTCAAATGAAGGGTGCGTAAGTTTTTGCGCCAATTCTCCATCATTGGTTAACAATAAAACGCCCGTGGTATTTCTATCTAGCCTTCCTACCGGATATACCCTTTCTGGAGTAGCACCTTTCACTAAATCCAATACCGTTTTTCTACCTTCGGGGTCATTAGAAGTTGTAATGAAATCTTTGGGCTTATTTAATAAAATATAAACGTTGGTCTTTTGTAAAAAAACCTCTTTGCCTTTTACTGTTACTTTATCTGCTTGAGAAACTTTATAACCTGGCTCAAATAACTTATCTCCATTAACGGTTACTTTTCCTGCTTTTACCAATTCGGCGGCTTCTCTTCTTCCACATACGCCTGCATGTGCAATAAATTTATTCAGTGGTATTAAACTATCTTTTGTTTGAGGAACCAAGGCATCTGAGTTATTTCCTTGAGCTGCTTTGATTGGTCTTGTGCCTGCGGGTACAATTGGCCTGCTATTACCTTGTTCTGTACCTATTTCCCTTGGGGCAGGTTTAGTACCGCGTTCAAAATTTTTACTATTGCGATCAGCTGATTTTAAATTTCGCTCTGCTGGTTTTGAATTTCTTTCAGCAGGTTTGTTTGAACGTTCGCTAGCACGAGTATTTTTACTGGGTACTGTTGGCTTTGTGTCTGCTGGTTTTTTATCTTCCCAAACTTCTCCTCTGGCTTTGGCTTTTTTCTTCAACCTCATTTCTTCGCCTGCGGCGCGGGCATCTGCCTTAACCTTTCTTTTTTCTTGCCTGTATTCTTCTTTAATGGCAGCGCCTTTTTTCTTGTTGGCAAATTTGTTGAAGTTGTCTGTTCTTTTTTGCATGTTTTTGCTTTTGCTGTTTTACAACAGGAATGAAAAAATTATCCTTTATTGGCCAGCTGTCCACAAGCTGCGTCAATGTCTTTTCCCCTGCTTCTACGTAAACGAGCGTTTACTTTGTTGGCAGAAAGGATATTCATAAAGTTTTGTACATCTGCTTCATCTGGTTTTGTAAAACGAAATGCTTCGATGCTGTTATATTCAATGATATTAATTAAATCTGCTGGAATTTGTCTGAACACTTTGGTAAGTTCCTGCGCGTCTTCTGGAGAATCGTTAAGGTTTTTGAATAAAATATATTCCAAGGTTATTTCATTCCCTGTTTTTTTATAAAAATAATTGAGTGCTTCTATAAGCACTTTGATATTATTGGTTTCATTAATAGGCATGATCTTGCTTCGCTTCGCATCATTAGGAGCGTGTAAAGAAAGAGCCAATTTAAATTTAACCGCATCATCGCCCAACATTTTAATTTGTTTGGCAACACCTGCTGTTGAAACCGTAATTCTCTTAGGACTCATGAATAATCCTTCTTCCGAAGTAATGCGTTCTACCGCTTTTAAAACATTGCTGTAGTTCATTAATGGTTCTCCCATACCCATGAATACAATATTGGTTAATTTCTTTTCGAAACTTTCCTCGCTTTGTTTATTGATGAGTACAACTTGGTCTACAATTTCATCATAGGTAAGGTTGCGCTTTCGGTCCATATAACCTGTTGCACAAAATTTACAATTAAGGCTACAACCTATTTGGCTAGAAACACAGGCTGTTTTGCGTTCATCTGTAGGAATTAATACCCCTTCAATCAAATGGCCATCGAAAGTTTTAAACCTACTTTTTACAGTTCCATCATTGCTAAACTGAGTGGCATCTATTTTTAATGCAGGCAGTGAAAAATCTGCAGCTAGTTTGGTTCTTAGTTCTTTGCTAAGATTACTCATTGCCTCAAAGCTATG
>VIKJ01000016.1 GCA_008080615.1 Chitinophagaceae bacterium
GATGGGTATTCGTATAGAGAATAATTTTTGGGTTACCAAAAATGGCAATATCGACTTGATGAAAAATATTCCCATCACAGTAGAAGAAATTGAAACATTGATGAAGAAGAAGTAGTTAATATAATATGAAAAAGCAAATTCCCAATATCATCACTTTATGCAATCTCTTTTTAGGGTGCATTGCCATCATATTTATATTAGCTCCAGGCTTAACCCTTACCGTTAGCATGGAGGGAGAAAATTTAGTTTCTATACCAGAAAAAATGATGTGGGCAGGTTGGTTTATTTTTGCTGCAGCATTGGTAGATTTCTTTGATGGTTTTGTTGCAAGATGGCTTAAGGTTCCATCTGAAATGGGTAAGCAATTAGATTCTTTGGCTGATGTAGTGAGTTTTGGAGTTGCACCTGCGATGATTGCTTTTCAGTTTTTACGTTATTGTTATGCTCAAGAAGCAGGTGGATTAGATGTATCAATAGCATGGTTATTACCTGCCTTGTTAATTCCTTGTGCTGGTGCATTTAGGTTGGCCCGATTTAATATTGATACCAATCAGCAATACGGTTTTAAAGGGGTGCCCATTCCTGCAGTAGGGCTGCTATTTGCTTCTTTCCCGTTATTGTATTGGTATGCTTCAGAAGATTGGGTTATTCAACTTTTGTTAAATAAATGGGTATGGTATGCGCTTATTATTAGCAGTTCTTATTTAATGGTTTCAACCCTCCCGATGTTGGCGTTAAAATTCAATGGGTTTAATCTAAAAAAAGCACAACCGTTTATATTAATTGCCTTAATTAGTTTAATAACAGCCATTCTTTTTGGATGGTTGGCTGTTTCGATTGCTTTTTTAGCTTATGTAATTCTATCTTTGATCTTTAATAAATAGTTATTCTAATGAAATATAATGTACAAATCACCGTGATGCCATTGAAAGATTTATTAGATCCGCAGGGTAAAGCGGTTTTGGTTGGATTAAATAATTTAGGCATTCATTCTGTAGAAGATGTAAGAGTTGGTAAACATATTACACTTATTGTAGAAGCCGCATCTGCAGAAGAAGCAAAATCAGTAGCTGAAACTGCTGCAAAGCAATTGTTGGCAAACCAAGTAATGGAATCTTTTGAGATTTCTGTAAATTAATACTTTGCTGTACTTAGTTCCTACACCACTGGGTAATTTAAAAGATATTACTTTGCGTGCTTTAGAAATATTGCAGCAAGTAGAGTTGATTTTATGCGAAGACACCAGAACTTCTTCCAAACTTTTACAGCATTATAAAATAGAAAAACCCCTCACGCCATATCATCAGCATAATGAGCATAAAGTGGTAGCTCATTTAGCAGATCAATTATTGGCCGGTAAAACAATGGCATTGATTACAGATGCTGGAACGCCAGGTATTTCTGATCCGGCATTTTTATTGGTGAGGGAATGTATAAAGCAAAACATACGTGTTGAGTGTTTGCCAGGTGCAGCTGCATTTGTACCAGCTTTGGTAAACAGTGGTATACCAACCAATCGATTTGTATTTGAAGGATTTCTTCCTTTAAAAAAAGGAAGGCAAACCTTGTTGAAAAAATTGGCAAAAGAAGACAGAACCATGGTATTTTATGAAAGTCCCATGCGATTGGTAAAAACCCTAGAAGAATTAGCAGTTTATTTTGGAGCGGAAAGAGCATGTTCTGTAAGCAGAGAATTAACCAAGCTATTTGAGGAAAATAAAAGAGGAACTTTACAAGAAGTAGCCAATTATTTTAAAGCCAAAACAGTGAAGGGGGAAATTGTGGTGGTAGTTGCTGGATGCTAATTTTAAAAGATTAATATCATATTTATGAAACGGAATATTATTGTTTTGTGTTTATTGCTATTGAATGGGTTTCTTATTGCTCAACCAGATCGTTGGCAACAAAAAATCAAATACAGTATTAATGTAAAAATGGATGTTGTATCCAATCGTTTTTCTGGAACTGAAAAAATTGAATACACCAATAATTCTAGTGATACACTTTCTAGGGTTTTTTTGCATTTATATTGGAATGCGTTTCAGCCCAATAGTAGTATGGATATGCGAAGTAGGGAGTTAGGGAAGACTGTTATCAGTGAACCAAATCCTAGAAGAGCTTCTGATGGATTAGATTGGGATTCTCGTGTAAAAGATAGGATTAGTAAACTAAGCTCTGACGAAATTGGCTACCAAAGAGTGAGCGCTGTTTTAATCAACGGTGCAGCACAAAAATTAAAAGAACACGAAACAATTTTAGAGGTAATCTTATCAAAACCCATTTTGCCGAAATCTAAAACGGTGTTGGATATTCAATTTGAAGCACAGGTTCCACTGCAAGTTAGAAGAAGCGGTAGAGATAGTAAAGAAGGTATACGAAATAGTATGAGCCAGTGGTATCCTAAAATGGTAGAATACGATTATCAAGGTTGGAATGCCAATCCTTATATCGCCAGAGAATTCTATGGTGTGTGGGGTGATTATGATGTACAAATTAGTATTGATAAAAATTACTTTGTTGCAGCTGGCGGTGATTTAATCAATGCAAATGAAATAGGGTTGGGCTATGAGGCAAGTGGTTCAAAGCCTACACCAACTACAAGTGCTACAAGAACTTGGAAATGGCAAGCGAATAATGTACATGATTTTATGTGGGCGGCCGATCCAACCTATAAAATGATTACTAGAAAAGTAGCCAATGGTCCGTTAATTAGGGTAGTATATAAAGCAGTAGACTCTGTAGAAACTCGTTGGCAAAAATTGGCTGATACTTGTGCATTGGCATATCCTATTATGGCTAAAACTTTTGGAAATTATCCTTATAAAACTTACACGATTATTCAAGGAGGTGATGGTGGAATGGAATACCCAATGGCCACATTGATTAATACAGCAAGCGTTGAAACAGCCATTCACGAATGGATGCATAGTTGGTATCAAATGATCTTGGGTACCAATGAATCATTGTATCCATGGATGGATGAAGGCTTTACCGATTACTCTAGTACTCGTGTTATGGCTACACTTAGAAATAGGCAAGGATTTTGGCAGGATGCCACATATAGAGGCTATTTTGCATTGGCCAAAAGTGGATGGGAAGAACCTGCAAGTACACATTCGGACCATTACAATACCAATTACGCATATAGTAATGCAGCATATAGAAAAGGTGCAGTTTTTATGGAGCAATTAGGCTATATCATTGGTGATACAGCGAGAGACCTATTTTTATTAGACTATTTTAATACTTGGAAATTTAAACATCCAAACCCCAACGATTTAATAAGAGTGGCAGAGAAAAGAAGTGGAATGGAATTAGATTGGTACAAAGAGTATTGGATCAACAGTACAAAAACAATTGATTATTCAGTAGGTGATATTGCAGTTATTGATGGTAAAACTTCCATTACAGTAAAGCGTGTTGGAAAAATGCCTATGCCTGTAGATGTATTAATCACGTTTAAAGATGGCACTCAGGAAATGCATTATATGCCTTTAGATTTAATGTATGGTGAAAAGCCTAAAGAGAATGCTATTCCTAGAACCGTTCACCCCGAATGGATCCCGATTAATAATTAACGGGCAACATGTAAGATGAATTTTTCTTCAAAATAAGGCTCTGGAAATATTTTGAGAATGGGCATCATTTTGGGTCTTGCACCACTCTCAAATATTTCTTGGGCAAGGTCTCCACCTTTTAAGCAAATCAGTCCGTTTCTTAAAATATCTGGCCCAGTGGCTGCACCTGGTTGTTTTTTTAACAATGGCATACTCCATTGTAATAAATCTTTTAAAGGAGCAACAGCCCTTGAAACAGCAAAGTCGAATTTTCTTGTTTTAATATCTTCTGCCCGAGTATGTTGAGTAGTGATATTTTTTATGCCTGCTCCTTCACAAACTGCTTCTACTACTTTTAGTTTTTTAGCGATACTATCCACTAAATGAAATTTTACTTCGGGAAAGAATATAGCCAATGGTACTCCTGGAAAACCGCCTCCACAACCAATATCAATGATATTCATTCCTGGCTCGAAATCAGCAATGGCTGCAATGCTGAGCGAATGCAAAATATGGTGTAAGTATATTTGATCTATATCTTTCCTAGAAACTACATTGATTTTAGTATTCCATTCTTTATATAACTCATCAAGTGCAGTTAATTGTATTAACTGATTTTCGGAAAAATCATCAAAGTACTTGGTGATTAATTCCAGTTTTTGCGGGGTGCTTTCCATATGGCAGGTGCTGTAAAAATGAAATAAAAGAACATCCACAAATCGAGCAAAATAAACCAAGGAAATAAATCTGATTCATTTAGTTTTTTCATGGCATTGAAATAAACAATGGCCTGTATAATTAATCTAACTCCATATACTGCTAGTGCAATCCACCAATTAAAAAAGAGTATGCTTATAACTAATAATGGATATATCATAAAAAGAGAGAAAGAATAAAGGCCTAATAAAAACTTATGAATAGGCTTATAATACTTGCTAGTTGTATAGTGGCGGTATTTTTGCGACATCCATTCACCCCATGATTTTTTTGATTCGCTTAAAGTATGTGTATCATGGTCTACCACAATGGCTGTGTTGCTAGCATTAGCTACTTGATTGATGAACAGATCATCATCCCCGCTTGGAATTTGATTGATAGAGGAGAAGCCCTTGTTTCTGAGGAATACATTTTTCTTGTAACTTAAATTACGTCCAACTCCCATGTACGGAGTACCTGCTAATGCATAAGAAAGATATTGTATGGCGGTATGAAATGTTTCAAATCGAATGAGTTTATTTAGCAAGCCCGATTTCTTATGATAAGCACCGTAACCTAAAACAATTTCAATATCATCTGTATAGGTATCCTGCATTTTCTGAATCCAAAATTCAGAAGCGGGAACGCAATCAGCATCGGTTAATAAAACAATTTCATATTTGGCACTTTTTATACCCATCGATAAGGGGAATTTCTTGCCACTGATCATTTTAGCTTCCTGAGTAAGATCAATCATATTCAAATTCTTGAATGATCGCTTAAACTCATCAATTACATATTTGCTTTCATCACTAGAATTGTCGTTTACTAATACCAATTCATGTGTTGTTTTATAATGCTGTACCAAAACCCCTAGTAAGTTTTTTGCCAGATTATGGGCTTCGTCCCTTGCGCAAATCACTACAGAAACGGGATGTTCAACGTTAGTTTCTTTTAACTGGGGCTTAAAAAACGCCAGTCTTCTAAAAAAGTATAAATAGTAGAAGATTTGAATGGCTATGACTGCGCAAAAAAGTCCAAAACAAATAGTCCACACAATAGAAGGTACGATCATGCGGCAAAAATAAGGCAAAGAGCCCTACTTTTGCCAAATGGCTGAGTTGAGTTTTAAATTGGAATCAAGTACAAATCATTCTGCTGCAAGGGCGGGTACTATAACTACCGATCATGGGGTAATCCAAACCCCCATTTTCATGCCTGTAGGAACTGTTGGCAGCGTAAAAGCAGTAACACAACAACAACTAAAAATAGATGTACAGGCCCAGATTATTTTGGGTAATACCTACCATTTATACTTAAGGCCTGGAACTGAAGTACTAGAAGCTGCTGGTGGCTTGCATCAATTTAATGGATGGGATCGGCCTATTTTAACGGATAGTGGTGGCTATCAAGTTTTTTCTTTAGCTGCCAATAGAAAAATTAAAGAAGAAGGAGTAGTATTTCAGTCTCATATTGATGGGAGCAAACATTTATTTTCTCCAGAATCGGTAATGGACATTCAACGTAGTATTGGTGCAGATATAATTATGGCTTTTGATGAATGCCCTCCTTATCCTAGTGATTATGGATATGCAAAAAAGAGCATGGAGTTAACACATCGTTGGTTAACCAGATGTTTCGATAGATTGGCCGATACACCTGATAAGTATGGGTATACGCAAAACTTATTTCCGATAGTACAAGGAGGAACCTATCCAGATCTAAGAAAGGCTTCCTGTGAATTTGTGGCTTCTAAAAATGCAGTTGGAAATGCCATTGGTGGGCTTAGTGTAGGAGAGCCAGAAGAAATGATGTATGAATACACTGCACTGTGTGCATCTAATTTACCCATCAATAAGCCAAGGTATTTAATGGGCGTTGGAACACCTTGGAATTTGCTCGAATGCATCGATTTAGGGATTGATATGTTTGATTGCGTAATGCCTACCCGCAATGGTAGAAATGGAATGTTGTTTACTACTCAGGGTGTTATTAATATTCGCAATAAAAAATGGGCAAAAGATTTTAGTCCTATTGATCCTGGATTGCCTGCAGAACACAGTCAATACTATAGTAAAGCGTATATGCGACATTTATTTGTTGCTGGTGAAATACTAGGATTACAATTGGCAAGTATTCAAAATTTATCTTTCTATTTATGGTTGATGAAGGAAGCAAGAAGCAATATTATTTCGGGTAATTTCGTTAGTTGGAAGAAGGAAACACTTGAAATTATCAAGCGACGATTATAGCATATTTCCTTAAGCTCCTCGCCATTTTATGGGGATAAGTCTCCGTGCATTTTATATTTATACACTTTCATACTAAATGTTAAAATTATCATAGACTTCGTGTTATTTTCACGGTGCTTATTAATCCGTTATCTATGAAGTCCTTAAATTATACATCCATCTCCATGGATGTATTTTTTTTGTGCATCTTTGCATAGCACATGAAAAAACTGGATTGGTATATACTTAGAAAGTTTCTCACTACTTTTTTCTTCGCAATCTTTTTATTTGCGGTGATAGCAGTAGTGGTAGATGTGAGTGAAAAAACAGATGACTTTGTAAGAAGTCAATTAGGCTTAAGAAGAATCATCACTGATTACTATTTTGGTTTCATTCCCCATATCATTGCTTTACTCTTTCCGTTATTTGTATTTATTGCGGTAATCTTCTTTACCTCTAAAATGGCGGGCAACAGTGAAATTGTAGCCATCTTAGCAAGTGGTACCAGTTATTCTAGGTGGTTGCGACCATACTGGATTGGGGGCGCATTATTGGCTGTGATATTATGGTTTGCCAATCAATATGTTGTGCCTAAAGCCAATCAAATACGCGGTAGTTTTGAGGCTAAATATATTGATGCCAATTCTAGCTATACTTCCATACTCAATAAAGCCAATAATATTTATTTACGTATAGATTCTTTTACTTACGCAGGAATTTACCAGTATGATACAGCTACTAAAAGAGGGGGACCTTTTTTTCTTTATAAGGTGAAGCAAAACAAGGTGATTGAAAACCTCAGGGCAGATTATATTAATTGGGATACGGCTACAAAAAAGTGGAAAATAGAGCAAATTATAGAGCGTAAACTACTTCCAATGAAAGAGATATTGGTGCAGGTTGTAGTGAGGCAAATGAATTATAGTTTTAAGCCACTCGATTTAAGTAGGGATAAGTATACAAAAGACAAACTTACTTCTCCTGAATTAGATCGTTTTATTCAATTAGAAGAATTAAGGGGTTCTGAGGGCTTGAATGGTTTAAAAGTAGAACGCTATAGAAGGGATGCTACTTGTATAACTGTATTATTATTAACCTTAATTGGGGCAATTGTGGCTGGTAGAAAGGTGAGGGGTGGAAGTGGCGTTCATTTAGCATTGGGTTTTGTTATAGCAGCCTTGTTTATTATTACCGACCGTTTTTCTACCATTTTTTCTACAAAAGGGAATTTGCCGCCCCTAATTGCCGCTTGGATTCCTAATTTGATTTTCCTTTTTGTGGTAATCTATCTTTATAAGAAAGCTCCCAAATAAATTTTAATAAAATCGGTGAGATCAATGGCATAAGTTTTGCTGTAGTACCAACTTCAATTAACTTTGCATATTGCAGATTTTGAAGCAATCTAACAAATAACATTGCCATGGGTATAATTAAAGACAAATTCAAAACCAAAGCTGATTTAGCCAGCCTTGAGATTAAGGAAATCATTAAAGAACACGGTAATAAAAAAATTGGAGAAGTAACCCTTGCCCAGGTTTATCAGGGTATGCGCGGCATTACCGGGTTGGTTACTGAAACCAGTTTATTGGATGCCCAAGAAGGAATTCGCTTTCGCGGATATTCTATTCCTGAACTACAACAAAAGCTTCCCAAGGCTCCCAATGGCGGGGAACCATTGCCCGAGGGCTTATTTCATTTGATGTTGGTAGGAGAGCTACCTACTGATGAAGATGTAAATCATATCACCAATGTTTGGCAAAGAAGAAGTCATGTACCTAATCATGTTTTTGCTACAATTGACGCATTGCCCATCAGTACTCATCCAATGACCATGTTTGTTGTAGGAGTTATGGCCATGCAAACAGAAAGCCATTTTGCAAAAGAATATGCCAAAGGATTAAATAAAAAAGATTACTGGGATGCAGTGTACGACGACTCAATGGATTTAATTGCCAGACTTCCACGTATAGCTGCATACATTTATAGAAGAAAATACAGAAACAACGAACATATACATCCAAATGGATTATTAGACTGGGCTGGAAATTTTGCTCATATGATGGGGTATACAGATGAAAGTTTCAAAGAACTCATGCGCTTATACATGACCATTCATGCAGATCATGAGGGCGGAAACGTATCTGCGCATACAACGCACTTGGTTGGTTCTGCATTAAGTGATCCATATCTTAGCTATGCTGCAGGTATGAATGGCTTGGCTGGTCCATTACATGGTCTTGCAAATCAAGAAGTAATTAAGTGGATTTATGAAATGCAAGAGCAAATAGGAACAGATGAACCTACGAGCGAACAAATTGCTGATTATGTTCAAAAAACATTGGCTTCGGGAAAAGTAGTTCCTGGATATGGGCATGCTGTACTCAGAAAAACCGACCCTCGTTTTGAAGCACAAATGGAATTTGGAAAAAAACATATGCCCGATGATAAAATGGTGAATACTGTTTGGAATATTTACAAAACAGTTCCTCCAATTTTGCAGTCACTCGGAAAAATCAAGAATCCATGGCCCAATGTAGACGCTCATAGTGGTGCACTTTTGGTACATTATGGTTTTGTTGAGTATGAATTTTATACAGTACTTTTTGCGGTTAGCCGTTCTTTAGGTGTATTAGCTAGTTTATGCTGGGATCGTGCTTTGGCATTCCCATTAGAACGCCCTAAATCTGTAACTACCGATTCAGTTAAAAACTGGATTGCTGGTAAGGATGAAATCTGGGAGTGATGATGACCGAATTGATCTAATTCGAATGCCCAAACAAACGCCTACTGAAAGTTTGTTTGGGCATTTTGCTGATTATGATAAAGCAACTCGGTTTTACTACTTTATAAAGTACCACTGATTACTCTTAATATAGAATCGCCTACTGAAAGATTGTTTGGGCATTTTGCTGCTTATAATAAAGCAACTTGGTTTTCTTAAAGCTTAGGAATAGTAATCGTTTTGCTAGTAGTATCTGCACATCCATTGCCTGTTACAATTAATTGTACCTTATATGTTTTGGCACTACTCTCTTTTGCATAATCGGTTTCAATAAAACTGTAAAAAGCATTATTGGTTTTTCCATTTCCAAAATCCCATTGATAACTATCTATAGTGCTAGTTGGAATGGTAGATTTGCTATTAAAAGACCAACGAACAGTTGTACTATTTTGCGATACCAATGTTTCTTCAAATTTTGCTGTAGGTTTAGGATTTTCTCCTTTAGCATTCACCAATTTATTGGTTGTATAAATAACCCTCCCATTTAATTTCACCATCATTATTACATCGTAATCGTTGGGGTATTTGTATTTATAAGTAATGGTGTTACCTGTTTTAACAGGAAGACCATCCGAAAAATCCCATTCGTAAATTGCACCAGTGGGTACGTTTTCGCTCCCTTTGATATTATAAATGCCGGGTATTAATACAGGTATGGTTGTATCTGCTTTACATCCAGAATTAGTAGTAACCATAAGCTTTACTGCGTATGTAGTATCATTTATTTTTTTGGGAAATTCATGTCGTGTTAAACCTACGGCAGAAATCAATTGAGTACCGTCTCCCCAATTATAAATGTATTGAACAAAATCACCTTGATTTACTGATGATGTGCTATTGAAAGTAATATAATTCAAGTTGGCTGGAAAATCACTTTTGAAGGTAAAACTGGCAACTGGCTTAGTTTGTTCACCCAATACTTTTATAGGAAAAACAACTTTAGCCAAAGAGATATTAGCATTAGCCATTACATACAATACGACTACATAGGAACCTGCTGCAGGGTAAGAATAGGTAACTGTTTTTCCATTTGCAGTATTGCCATTTCCAAATTCCCAATTGTAATAGCCACCTGCAGGCAGATCAACTCCGCTTGCTGTAAAAGTTACAATTTCTTTACTTGGGAAACAGGTAGAAGTTTGGCTGAATTTGATTTGTATATTTCCGTATGATACTGTTGTAGTATCTTTTGAAACACTAATGATTGCACCCTTTGTTCCTAATGTTGAATCGGCTTTTATTAAATCCTCTAAAGGGGTAGTTGTATCTTTTTTGCAAGCTGCAAACCAAATACAACCCAATATTAATCCATATAGTAGAAATATTTTTCTCATTAGATCATACGCATTAGCGTGCAGGAATAGTAATATTTGCTACAGCAGTATCCTTACAACCAGTATTACCTGTAACAATAAATCTAATAGCGTAATTGGTTGGTGTTGCTGCTTTGGTATATTCTTGTTCAACAATGGTATTGAATCAATTACGCCAAATGGCATTTCCCAACGGTAGCCGGTTAAGAAACCGTGGGGAACATTTGATTGACTGTAGAAAGCCCATTTTTCTGTTGTAGTGGTAGAACTCACTACATTTTTCAACATCAACGCTTTTGGTTTTATATTTTGGCCAAATGCGCGAACAGCTTTATGGGTTTGATAAATAACTTTTCCTTTAAGTGTTATAGTTAACTTAACATCATAATCATTTTGATAAGTAAATGATTTTTTTACAGGATTACCCGAAACAAAACCTGTAGCATCTGCAAAGTCCCAGGTATAAACCGCTCCGGCTGGAACGCCTGTAGCAGTTGGTGTAAAAATAAAATACTCATTGGTACAGCCATCGTACTGAACTGCATCAAAACTTCCAGCAATATTATAGGTTGCTGGAACAAATACATTAATGCCAGCAGTGTCTTTGCAACCAGAATTAGCAGTAACAATTAATTTTACAGGGTAGGTTTTATCTTCAGGAACGAGGGGAAAGTTCTTGGGAATAAAACTATTGGAAGTGCTACTGGTAGTGCCATCTGCCCAATCCCATAATAAATTAGTGATGGTTCCTGTAGGTACAGTTGATCTACTGGTAAATGTCATGTTATTGAGGATATTGATATCTGCCAATGCGCTAGAAAAAACAGCAGTGGGTGTTACTTGTTGCCCCAATGATTTTATAGAAACCGATACTTTTTGAATCAGTTGATCGGTATTAGATTTAACCTGAAGTATAACTGTGTATGTTGCAGGATCTTTATAAATATTTCTTACAGTTTGCCCAACCAGTGATTTGCCGTCTCCAAATTCCCAAACATATTTAGTGGTGGTAGGCACATTTTTTGCAACAGCAGTAAATGAAAACACTTCATTACTAGGATAACAAGCTTCTGTTTTGCTATAAGTGATGGTTACGTCGCCTTCCGTTACAGAAGTAGTGTCTTTAAATGAAGAAAGGGTACCTGTAATATTGGTAATAGAGTTATTTAAAACAGGTTCAGCTGGGGCATCCACTTTTTTATTACAAGCCACTATAAAAAGGGCAAAAAGTAAACAAGAAGATAGCCAATATTGATTGCTTTTCATGTGGAGTACTTGATCTATGTACTCTGCTACAACGTAAAACCAGGCTAATTATTGCTGAAAACGGGCGTTTTTTAAGCTTTTGACCATCTTCCTTACTTCATTGGGGAGTCAAATGCGCTTAAGAGCTTTATCTCATTGCGATAAAGGATGATTTTCTTGGCGTTTTCCAGCTGTTTTAACAATCTTGAAATGACTACTCTAGAAGTAGCTAATTCATCGGCAATCGTATTGTGAGAGGCTTTTATAACACTGGATCCGCTCAACCGTTGTTTTTCTTTTAAATAGGCAATTAATCGCTCGTCTAGCTTATGAAAAGCAATACTTTCAATCGATTTAAGTAGTTCAATGAAACGCTCATTGAAACTTCTCATTACATAATTTTTCCAGCTTGGATATTTGCAAAGCCATTCATCCAATTTTACATGGGGAATTCCTATTAGTTCTACATTATCTTCGGCAATGGCTTTTACTTCACTTTTTTTTGCTTCAACACAACAACTGTAAGCCATCGAGCAGCTTTCGCTACTTGATAAATAGTATAAGAGTATTTCGTTCTTGTCTTCGTCTAAACGATACACTTTTACTGTTCCTTTTAACACAATAGGCATCATACGAATGTATTTGCCATAGTCCATAATCAGATCTCCTTCATTATAATGTTGCAATATTCCAAATTGCTGCATTTCTTGAATCAGGGCCGGCTCAAATACAGCCTGGAGGTTGTCTAAATTGGTCATATACTAAATTCTGTATAAAGATAAGCAATGCTGCTTTAAGTGTTACATAAGTTACACTATAGGCATATTTAGGAGTATACTTTTGCCTTCTTAAAATAAGCATATGGTATATAAAAAGGCATTTATTTTCTCTCTTTTCTTTATTCAAACATTGGCAATACTTGCGCAAAAATCAGTTAAGCCTTTATTGTTAGAAGACGCTTTACGGGTGGCAATGGAGCAGAATAAGCAAATAAAATTAGCAATCAATGACCAAAAGATTGCCGAGGCACAGTATAAGCAAACTGATGCTATATTTTTACCTCAACTTAATCTTTCTTATGCTGGTTTAGTTACAAATCAGCCACTTAGTGCATTCGGATTTAAAATGCAACAAGCACATGTTCAACAATCCGATTTCAATCCTGCTATTTTAAATAAACCTGGTGCTGTATCTAATACACTTACTCAATTAAGTGTTCAGCAACCCATTTATAATGCAGATTTAGGTTACATGCGTAAAGCAGCATTAAAACAAACTGCTGTTTATGCATTTCAAGTTCAACGAAGTAAAGAAGCAATTGAAATGCAAGTTACCAATGCATATTTGCAGTTAAGTTTTAATTATGAGTTAGTAAATGTTTTGCAAGAAGCATTAAATACGGTAAAAGAAATTTATCGATTTACCAATGACCGATATCAGCAGGGCTTACTTCAAAAGTCTGATTTATTAAATGTTGAAGTTCAAATTAAATCTGCTGAAACTAATTTAGCAGAGGCGCAAACGCAAATTAAAAATAATTCAGATGTACTAAGCCAATTGATGGGAACAACATTAGGTGAAGTGTACACTACTTCTCCTGTTTTATTTCAATTACCTAAAAAACTTGCAGAAACAGTTTCTATTAATCGGTCAGACATTAAAGCCATGAATATTGCAATTGATGCTTATGATCTTGCCATTAAAAGTACAAAGCATTCAATGTTTCCAAAGTTAAATGGATTTGCTAATTACCAATTAAATGATGCCAAGCTTTTTGGTTTTGGAGCAAATGGTTATATGGCAGGTGTTCAACTTTCATGGGATATTTTTAAAGGGAATCAAGCAAAAAATAAAATTGCTACTCAAGTGTTGGAAAAAAATAAACTACAAGAACAGTTGAATGAACAAACTGAAAAAAGTGATCTTGAAATAAGAAAAACGATAGCACAATTAGCCGATACAAAGTTTAAGATAGAGCAGCAATCAATTGCAGTTGAACAAGCAAGTGAAGCACTTAGGATTTTACAAAATAGGTATAGTCAAGGTTTGGCAAACACAACAGATGTATTGATGGCACAAACCCAATTATCTCAGCAGAAAATGCTAAAAGCACAAGCCATATTCATTCAAAATACTACAATCAACTATTTGAAATTTTTAACAGCTAATCAATAATTTATAAATAAATATACCTATTCATGAAAAAAATAATCGATTCAACTTTGATCATTCTTGTCCTTTCATTTTTGGCAAGCTGTTCTAGTAAAGATCTAAAAGATAAAGCTTCTGCTGAAACGCCTATTTTAGTTAGTACTTCTAGTGTATCAGGAGCAAGCGGTATGGGAATAATAGAAGCAAGTGGTTTGGTAGAAGCAGCGCACAGTGTAAATATAAGTACCCGGGCAATGGGTTATATTACTCGGTTTGATTTAAAAGTTGGGGATCGTGTAAATGCTGGTCAAATGTTGTTTACTGTGAATAGTAATGACATTAATGCTAAGAAAGCCCAAACTGAAGCTATGATTGATCAAGCCGATGCTGCATTAAAGAGTGCGCAAAAAGATCTTGAAAGATTCACCGTTTTATATAAACAGCAAAGCGCATCTGCTAAAGAGTTAGATCAAATTACCTTGCAGTATCAATCTGCTAAAGCAAATGCTATGGCTGTAAGAGCAATGAAAAATGAAGTTGCTGCACATTTAGCATATACAACAGTAGTAGCTCCATTTTCTGGAACTATTACGCAAAAAATGGCAGAAGCTGGTAGTATGGCAAGCCCTGGCATGCCTGTACTAACAATAGAACAAGCAGGAAACTTACAAGTATCTGCATCTGTTTCAGAAAATCAAATTGGCGCTTTGAATATTGGGGATGCTGCAGAAATGAATATCGAGTCAATTAATAAAACAATAACAGGTAAGATTATACAAATTAACCCATCAGCACAATTTTCTGGAGGACAGTACATTGTAAAAATTTCATTGCCTTTAAGTGATAATAAGCTGTATGCTGGGATGTTTGTTCATGTTCAGTTTCCACAAGCAAAAAAAGTAGCAACAAGTGAAACCGGTGTAAATATGATACCAGTTAAAGCAATTGTATATAAAGATCAACTCACTGGGGTTTATACGATAAGTGCACAGCAAACAGCATTATTAAGATGGGTGAGATTAGGAGCAAAGAGGGGAGATTTTGTAGAAGTGCTTTCTGGTTTATCTAGTCAAGAGCAATTTATTTTAAGCGCAGAAGGAAGATTGTATAACGGAGCACCGGTAAAAACAAAATAATTGAAAATGGAAAAAGGTTTATCAGGTAATATAGCAAAGGCATTTTTACAATCAAAGCTAACCATCTTATTGATGATTGCTTTTCTATTGATTGGCGGGTATAGTACTTTATTGATACCACGTGAAGAAGAGCCCCAAATACAAGTACCCATGGCTGATATCTTTATAGGATATCCAGGCGCTTCCCCAAAGGAGGTTGAAACAAAAATTGCTGCACCAATGGAAAAATTCATTTCCAATATAAAAGGTGTAGAATATGTTTATTCAACTTCTATGAAAGGTCAACTAATGCTTATCGTTCAATTTTATGTGGGCGAGGATGTAGAAAAGTCGTTGGTGAAGTTGTATAGTGAAATAATGAAGCATATGGATATAATGCCACAAGGTGTTACAATGCCTTTGGTAAAACCTCGTGCAATTGATGATGTACCCGTTTTAGGATTTACATTATGGGGGGAGCACTATGATGATTATCAATTAAAGTTAATTGGGCAAGCATTAGCTAACGAAATTAAGAAAGTTCCTAATGTAGCAGAAGTATCTATTACAGGAGGAAGAAATAAAGAAGTAAAAGTAATTTTAGATAAGTCCTTAATGGCCTTAAATGGAGTTGATTTAATTGGCATCAGTAAGTTAATTCAAGCTGGTAACGTTCAAAACGATGCTGGAATATTGGTTCGTAACGATACAGCCATATCTATTCAAACAGGCAACTTTTTTAATGCAGCAGATGATGTAGCTAAATTAGTTGTAGGCATGAAAAATGGGCAACCTATTTATTTGCATCAGGTTGCAAAAGTGGAAGAAGCTCCATCAGAAGCAGCACAATATGTATTTTTTGGATATGGTAAAGCGGATACAGCTGGTTTTAAAAAATATGCAGGATCATATCCAGCTATTACGGTATCTGTTGCAAAAAAATCGGGATCTGATGCAATGAAGCTTGCAACAGAAATTCAAGAAAAAGTAAAGCATTTAAAAAAGGATTTAATTCCAACTGATTTACAAGTATCCGAAACCAGAAATTACGGAGATTCGGCATCACATAAAGTAAGTGAACTCTTGTTCCATTTATTTATATCTATTGTAGTTGTTACACTATTTGTAATGCTAGCAATGGGTTGGCGGGGTGGGTTGGTTGTGTTTTTATCGGTTCCGGTAACATTTGCACTTACTTTATTTAGTTATTATGTGATGGGCTATACCTTAAATAGAATTACACTGTTTGCACTGGTATTCATTACCGGAATAGTTGTGGATGATTCTATTATTATTGCTGAAAATATGCATCGTCATTTTAAGATGCGTAAGCTTCCTCCATTACAGGCAGCAATATATGCCATCAACGAAGTGGGGAATCCTACCATATTGGCAACATTTACAGTTGTGGCCGCAGTTTTACCCATGGCTTTTGTTTCGGGAATGATGGGGCCGTATATGAGTCCTATGCCAATAGGAGCTGCAATAGCCATGATGCTTTCATTGGTTGTAGCACTTACATTAACACCTTATCTGGGATATATATTTTTAAGAGAGAAAGAAAAGAAAGGAGTAGCTCATCAAGAACATAAGGCTCATGTTTTAGAAGAAACAGGTGTATACAAAATTTATTATCGTTTCATTCATCCAATGCTTGAAACAAGATGGAAACGTTGGGCCTTTATTTTTGGAACAGTATTGGTGTTGATAGGTTCAATGTTATTATTCTATACCAAATCTGTGGCTGTAAAAATGCTTCCATTCGATAATAAAAATGAATTTCAGGTTGTGATAGATATGCCAGAAGGTACAACACTAGAAAAAACCATGGCAGTTGCGGCTGAAGTTGCTGCGTATGTTTCCGCTCAACCAATGGTAAAAGACTACCAGGGTTATATTGGAACTTCAGCGCCAATCAGTTTTAATGGATTGGTAAGGCATTATGATTTGCGAATGGCCAGAAGAGAGAGATATTCAAAGTCATGATATTGCAAAGTCAATGCGCTTGCCATTGCAAAAGATTGGATTAAAATATCAAGCCAATATAAAACTAGTTGAAGTGCCTCCAGGCCCGCCAGTATTGTCTACGATTGTTGCAGAAATTTATGGACCTGATTATGCGCAGCAAATAATAATTGCAAAGCAAGTTGAGCAGCTGATGAAAAAAACAAGTGACGTTGTTGATATAGACTGGATGGTGGAAGATGATCAGAATGAGTTTCAAATTACAGTTGATAAAGAAAAAGCAATGTTAAGTGGAGTTGCTACTGGGCAAATTACTGCCACTGTTCAGGGTGCTTTATCTGGAATGATTGTAGGAAAAATTAACCAACCATCAACTTATCACCAGGTGCCTATTAAACTTCAATTAAGAGACGCCGAAAAAAATAGTATTAGTCAATTGTTAGATTTACAAGTTCAGAATAATCAAGAAATCAAAAAGAAGTAGTTTATGTTTTAGCCGATATGGCTGGAAAATTAGAAAGCCCTTCTTATGCAATGTCTGCTATGTCTGATAGTTTAAAGAATATTAAATTACCAATTGGTTATACAACACTTAAAGAGGAATATACGGCTCAACCAGTAAATCAAGACGAATATTCACTTAAGTGGGACGGCGAATGGCAAATAACGTATGAGGTATTCAGAGATCTTGGAATTGCATTTGCAGCGGTAATCTTAATTATTTATATGTTGATTGTAGGGTGGTTTCAAAACTTTACTGTTCCATTAGTGATGTTAGCCGCTATTCCATTATCACTTATAGGTATCTTATTAGGCCACTGGATGATGGGAGCATATTTTACTGCAACTTCTATGATTGGCTTCATTGCCTTAGCTGGTGTTATGGTACGAAATTCGGTTTTGCTAATTGATTTTATTAATATTCGGTTGAAAGAAGGGGTGCCATTGAAACAATCCATTATAGAGGCAGGGGCTGTGAGAACTACACCTATATTATTAACTGCAGGAGCAGTTGTGTTAGGAGCGGTGATTATTTTATTCGATCCTGTATTTCAGGGCCTAGCTATTTCTTTAATGGGTGGAACAATTACTTCTACATTTTTAACCTTGCTGGTTGTTCCATTGCTTTATTATAAAATGATGCGCGGTAAAGTAAAATAAAAATTATATTATGAAACTATTATTTGTTACAGCTCTTAAGGAGTACAGCGAAGACATTACTTTAATTTTTAAAAAAGCCAATATCCATATTTATAGTGCTACGGATACTATTGGTTTTAAAGATGGCGATGAATCTAATTTATTAGATAATTGGTTTAGTAGTGGAGAAGCCAAGTTTGATTCTGTTTTTGTTTTCTCATTTACTTCCGAAGAACATGTTGATGTTGCAATGCAATTAATTAAAGAACACAATACAACCAGTCAATCTGAATTTCCTATTAGGGCATTTGTATTGCCAGTTGAAAAATCATCCCATTAAAAAAATATATGAAAGAAAGAATTGTACGCGCTGTAGCAGGCAGCATTATGTTAGCCTCTGTTTTATTAACTTATTATGTAAGTATTAATTGGTTATGGTTAGGTGTATTTGTTGGTTTGAATTTACTTCAGTCATCATTCACTCGATTTTGCCCACTTGAACTCATATTAGATCTTGCTGGGGTTAAAGAAACACCAGGGAAAAAGAATTGTTGTTAGTGAAGTAAGTGAAATTATTGGTTATTTACTTGGTAAATTATTAAGTAGAAAATCACGCACGTTTCCACCCATTATTTTGTAAATATCTTCCTTATTGAAACCTTCTTTAAGTAAGGCATTTACAATAAGTGGAAGCCCAGTTACATCAAAGTGTGTACCAATAGCTCCATCAAAATCAGATCCTAAAGCTACTTTATCTACGCCTATTTTATCTGCTACATAACGGATACTCTTTGCAGTAGCTGCAGCATCTGTTCCACAAACAGCTGTTTCCCATAATCCAATTCCTACTAACCCGTTGCGCTTACCTATTTCCAATAAGTGTGCGTCTGATAAATTTCGGTTATTGTCGCAAACACCTTTTACACCAGTATGCGAAATAATTAGTGGACTATTGGTAATGGCAAAAATATCGTCAATGGTTTTTGTAGAGCTATGGGCTAAGTCAATAATCATATGTAAACTATCCATCGATCGGATAAGTAATTTACCTTTTTCTGTAAGGCCTCCTTTTTCCATGCCGTGTTTAGAGCCAGCCCAAGCATTATCAAAAAAATGAGTTAATCCAATATACCTAACTCCAGCATTGTAAAATTCTTTTAGGTTAGCTATTTCATTATTAAGACAATGAGCACCTTCAATTCCTAGCATTCCTGCTGTAAGGGTTTTTTTTGATTTTCTGTCTTCAATATATGCTTGAAGTGTTTCTTTATTAGTTATGATTCGGAATGCACCATCAGATTTCTTAGCAGTTTTAAACAGTGCTTCAGTTTGATGGATTGCTCTTTTCTTTACACTAAACCAATCTTCTGGATTACGCAATTGTGCAAAACTTAAGAGTGAAATTTGATCCGTTTTATCATCATTTTTTTCAATATTTATACCTCTTGGAGCTTTACTCACAATGGTGAAAACCTGAAAAGCCATATTGACTTCTTGCATTCTGGGAATGTCTACATGGCCATATTCATGCCTCTTTAAATTATCTCTATTCCAAAGCAGTGCATCGCAATGTAAATCTGCAATAAATGGAATGGAATCGTACCATATTACTTTTTGCGGATTTGTATCTACTAAGGTTACTACATTGGTTGTTTTGTCTATGTAGCTAGGAGCAAAAATGAAAAAACAAATTGCTGCCAATATGAATAGAAGAGCAAGAACTTTGACTATTTTTTTCATTTTTATTTCAATTTACTGTTTTTCAATAATGTAACAGTAAATTTTATATTTGCACTATTCGCGCCGGAAAATCTTTACATTAAAATTGTGTAAATCATATCTGGCCCCAACTATCTCTAATTCCTTATTCTCTAATTTTTCCGATATAATATTCGATTGCATTTTTAATTGTTTTATTCCATGCAATACATTAGCTATTACACAATCATCTAAACGATTAGGATCATTAGCTGCAATTGCTTTAATTTCAATTTCTGCTTTAAGGCTATCAATGATATCTTTTATATGACCTGGCGCAACACCTCCTTTTACGAATGCATCAACAGCCCCACAGCTTTCATGCCCCATGATCATGATTAATTTTACATTTAAATGCTCAACAGCATACTCAATACTCCCTAGTTCTACATTTCCTATAATATTACCTGCAGTTCTAATTGTAAATATATCTCCAACACCTTGGTCAAATAAAAGTTCCGGCGAAACCCTGCTATCCGAACAGCAAACTATAATGGCAAATGGATGCTGTTCTTTTACTACAGACTTTAATCTTTCTAAACTTTCATCTGGATGAATGGATTTTGCGTTAGCAAAACGAATATTTCCGTTCATTAATCTCTCCAGCGGTGTTTCATTTTTTATGCTAGTTTCCGTAGCTTGTTTAGGTTGTGAAGGTTGTTTGCAACTACTATAACAAAGGATAGAGAGAATGAAAATACTTATTTTAACTATGGACACTTGATTTAAAAATTCCATATGATTTATTTTAGAATAAGCAAAGGTACAAACTTGAGTATTCTATAAGGCATATAGAATCAGTTGAATAAATGATTTTAATCATCTTTGGCGGTTTAAATTTTAACTATACTGTATACTTATTATGTAACCTTTGTTACGTTCACATGATCTATTCGAGTTTAATTTTGTTGGAGAAATAAAACATATGAAAGAAACGCTGTTTCAAAATTGGAATTGGATGAGGGCACTAAGACTGATAATTGGTTTAACTATCATCATTCAGGCTATAATGGGCAAGGATTGGGTTTTGGGATTTGCAGGAGTATTTTTTTCTGCTATGCCAATCCTTAATTTGGGGTGTTGTGGTTCGGGAGCATGTTATACACCTATAAGGAAAGAGAGTGACTCAACTAAAGCAATTATTTATGAAGAAGTGGATTAATACCAATATACTCTATATCATAGGGGCAATACTAGGAGCTATAGCAGGATTTTTTTATTGGAAATTGATTGGTTGCTCTTCGGGCTCCTGTGCCATTACCTCAAAGCCACTAAATAGTACAATTTATGGTGCTGTAATGGGGGCACTCATATTGAGTTTGTTTAAAAGGGAGCAAAAAGTAGTTAATAAATAATTTTACTGTAATGACATTTAATGAGATTATACAATCGGATAAACCTGTGCTAGTAGATTTTTTTGCAGAATGGTGTGGACCTTGCAAAGTAATGGCACCTATTTTGAAAGATGTTAAAGCTGATTTAGGTGATACGACTAGTATTTTAAAAATAGATGTAGACAAGAATCCTGGTACCGCTGCTGCTTATCAAATTCAGGGAGTACCAACATTAATATTATTTAAAAATGGAAAGCCACTTTGGAGGCAAAGTGGGGTAGTATCTAAAAGTACACTTATAAATATAGTAAAGCAGTATAGTGAATAAATCCTGCTGAATTATAATAGAAATGGGATGATACTTTTTGTTCTCTCCATATATGATTTATATGAGGGAAATTTGATTAATAACATTTGTTCCTCCCATTTGCTTTTAATGAGCAAAACAAGTAGTAATAAAATTACCGCAATTAGCTGGTATATAGAATAATGGATCACTAATAATCCAATTACAAATAACAGAATTGAGCTATACATTGGGTGCCTTATATATTGATAAGGACCTGAAACTATTAAAATGGCTTCATTGGCTGGAATTGGTGAAATCCTAAGTTTACTTTTTCTCATAGCAATGATTGCCCAAAGGGCTAATATAATTGCTGGAGAAAGTATGCCAATACTCTTTAAGTTTAAAATTTTTTGGCCAGTATTGAAAGTGATTCCAATCAGCAAAGAAAATTGTAAAATTATTAAAGTTGGTGATTTCATAAATACTATATTTGTTACTGATTAAATATACAGTAATTCATGAAAAAGATATTATATGCAATTTTTGTTTTAGCCATTCTGCAATCTTGCAATAGTGTAGAACAAAAAAATCCTGATCCAGCAGTAAATGATACTTCAGTAATTGTTGCTGATAGTACAGCCATGCATAGAGAAGATTTGTTTAAAGATGTAGTATTTGATTCAAAGAAGGATTTTGTTTGTGGAATGCCTATTACTGCAGGAGTTTCGGATACAGCTCATTATAAAGAAAAAGTATATGGATTTTGTTCATCAGAATGTAAAGCTGAATTTGTTAAGAATCCATCTTCATTTATAGCTGCTAAATAGTATCCTTATTCCTATTCTTTGTTCAAGAATTAAGCAATTTTATATTGACATTACTTTGCTTTGGCAAATGAAATTGCTAACGGGTATTCCTGTATTGCGAATTGCATTGAAGCCTCCAGATATTTCGGTAAAATTTCTGTAACCTCTTGCCTGTAAAATAGAGGCGGCAATCATGCTTCTATAACCGCCTGCGCAATGAATATAAAAGTGATCTTTAATCCATTCATTAATATATGCTAGGGGCTTGCTAAATGCATTTTCAATGTGTTCGGCTTTATACTCTGATTCTTTTCGAATATCAATAATGGTTTCTTTTTTAGTATCAACATTTTCTGCAAACGCGTCAGCATGTATACGATCAATGGTATCAGCTTCTTTGCCTGCATTCATCCAAGCATTGAATCCGCCGGCTAAATATCCAAGAACATGATCAAATCCAACCCTACTAAGCCGAGTAATAATTTCTTCTTCTTTTCCGGGTTCAGCAACCAAAATAATTGGATGATTTACATCTACTATCATGGCGCCAACCCAAGGCGCAAAATCACCTGAAATCCCAATATTGATAGACTGCGGAATAAACCCTAAATAAAAATCACTATGTTCTCTTGTGTCTAGGATAAGTGCTTCAGTATTTTCAGCGAATGTTTCAAACTCATCAGGAGAAAGTGCTTTCATCCCTTTATTTAATACAAGATCAAATGCTTCGTATCCTTGTTTATTCATGGCATAAATGAATCTCTATTCGGTTGATTTAATGCATAGTTCATCTTTTTTTGATTTCCTAAACTATCCACCGTTTCTTTCATCATATTTTTTCCGCATTCACTTCCTGCACCATGCGCTGGATATACAATCACATCATCCGCTAAGGGCATTATTTTATTCATTAAGCTATCGTATAATAAACCCGCTAATTCTTCCTTGGTTAAATTGGCAGCTTTTTGTGCAAGATCAGGACGGCCTACATCCCCCAAAAACAGGGTATCGCCACTAAAAATGCAATAGTCTTTTCCTTTTTCGTCAATCAATAAAAAAGTACTGCTCTCCATTGTATGACCAGGTGTGTGCAACACTTTAATTGCGATATCACCGATGATAAAAATTTCATTGTCTTTTGCGGTAATACAATCATAACCTGCTACAGCCGTAGGGCCAAATACAATTGAAGCACCTGTTTTTTTACTAAGGTCTACATGACCGCTAACAAAGTCGGCATGAAAATGTGTTTCAAAAATATATTTTAGTTGAACTTTATCTTTTTCTAAACGCGCTAAATAAGGTTGAACCTCTCTCAATGGGTCTATAATTGCGGCTTCGCCATTGCTGGTAATATAATAAGCTCCTTGAGCAAGGCAACCAGTATAAATCTGTTCTATTTTCATGTACACAATTTTTGGAGATACAAAGTTGTGTAATAAAACAGGCTTATTTAATGATAAAAATCATAAATAGCTCTGATTCTTCCCGCTTTTTAAAAGAGTTATAGCAGGTTTCCAATTTTTTAATTGAAAACGTAGGTGAAAATAAGTGAATATATTCTTCCTTATTTCCTCCAAATGGTGGGCCACCTTCGAAGCTTCTATTGAAAAGTAATCCAACTAATTTTCCTCCCTTAGCAATTAGCTGGCTCATTTTTATTACATAATTTGTTCTTAGTGATGGGTCTATTGCACAAAAAAAAGTTTGTTCAATAATTAGGTCATATTGGCCTTGATGATTAAAAAAGTCGCCTAAGATTATTTGAATCCGCGAATCGTTTTTATATTTTTTTTGGAGAGATTGAACCAATGGTTCAGCAATATCTATGAGTGTGATATTGGTAAAGCCTTGTTCTAATAAATAAGCTGCTTCATACGCATTACCACAACCTGGAATGAGTATTCTACAATCTTTGTTGGTTAGTTGATCAATATACTGTTTAATAGGAGGGGATACTAGCCCTAAATCCCATTGAGTTGAATTGTTTTGGTATTTATCCGACCAAAAATTGGCGTCTAATGAATTAGCTGAGTTTATAAGTGACTCTATATAAATTCTGCTTTTCATTTTTTTGATTGCTGCTTCTCTAGATCTAGCTTCAGTAAAGGTATTGTAATATTCAATGTGTTTTATAATCCAAGGGATACCAGCTTTTGTTGATTTATTTCTACCTGCATTGTGTTGTGATAATCTAATGGTTAGATTTTCACAAGAGCCTGTGTAGTATTTGTTTAGTGATTTTGAATAAATAATATAGACAGTATACGACATAAAAAAAGCCCACAGCAATGTGGGCTTGATTTTAAAACTGTGGAGAGTATCGGGGTCGAACCGACGACCTCTTGCATGCCATGCAAGCGCTCTAGCCAACTGAGCTAACCCCCCATGTGGATTGCAAATGTATAGGCTCAGAGGGGTATGACAAAATTTTAGTTATAAAGGAATCCTCCCCTTCTCAACCAACCGGATATACTCATCATTTTCACTGCGCCAGGGGCATTGGTAATTCTCAACCGCAAATCTAAAGGTTCCCTGCCGGGAGACTTCCCCGGGAAAAAAAAGTCCGCCAAAGCAAATACTCCGGCGAACAAATTTTATTATTGTTTGTGATTGGTGAACCGCACCACTTATTCCCAAATCTCATCTTTCCCTTCCAGCCATAACTTAACCGATTCGGTAGTAACCGATTTAGGACGTTCGAGCGGAAAGCCGAGGACCCTGTCCCAGCAAAGACTTGCCATTACACCCAATGCACGGCTAACGGCGAAGAGAACGGTATAAAATTCATATTCAACCATTCCATAATGAACCAATAAGGCGCCACTATGCGCGTCTACATTGGGCCAGGGATTTTTTATTTTACCGAGCGACTGTAAAATAGGTGGCACCGTATCATAAATATTCCAAACCGTATTCACCAGTTTATCATCCGGCATATGTTTTTTACCAAACTCCATTTGCGCGGTGAAACGTGGGTCTGTTTTGCGCAATACGGCATGGCCATAACCGGGTACTACTTTACCATCGGACAATGTTTTTTGAACATAACCAGCTATCTGTTCCCTTGTTGGTTCATCGGTACCCAGTTGCTCCTGCATCTCATAGATCCACTTAATCACTTCCTGGTTAGCCAATCCATGTAAAGGGCCGGCTAAACCATTCATTCCGGCTGCATAACTCAGGAATGGATCACTTAAAGCGGATCCTACCAGGTGTGTGGTATGTGCCGATACGTTACCCCCTTCATGATCGGCATGAATGGTCATGTATAAACGCATCAGCTCTTTAAAGCTTTCATCTTCAAAACCCATCATATGCGCCAGGTTACCTGCCCAATCGAGCAAACCATTGGGTTGTATATGCTCACTGTTTTTATATTTTCTCCGGTAGATATACGCGGCAATACGCGGCAGACGGGCTATCAGGTCCATCGTGTCATCAAAAGCCGGGTTCCAGTAATCCGACTTACTGATGCCTTTAGAATATTCTTTGGCAAAATTACTTTCTGTTTGCAGCGCCATCACACCGGTAACAAACATGGTCATGGGATGCGCGCTAATGGGCAATGCATGCGCTAATGGGCAATGCATCAATAGTGGCAAACACATAGTTGGGTACATGACTGCGGCGTTGCCAGATATTGGTAATATGGGCCACATCTTCTGCTGTTGGCAATTCGCCAATCAACATCAGGTAATATAAACCTTCGGGCAGTGGTTCCCCGCCATTAGGGGCCCTGGGCAATTTTTCCTGCAATTCCGGAATAGAGTATCCACGAAAACGAATACCATCCTGCGCATCCAACAAACTGGTTTCAGTTACCAAACCGGTAATTCCACGCATACCCTGGTAAACCTGCGCCAGGGTTACTTCTCCGATCTTTCTGCTACCATGCTGCTTCAGCAATTCCTTAATTTCTACATTCGAGGCATCCGCTTTTACTTTAAACCGCTCTTTAATTAATTCCATGACTGATTTTTTATTGATAAGCTTACATAATACCATAGATAGGCAGGCCATATCAGAAAAGCCTTTCCTAAATGCGATAAAGGTAAAACAAGTTGCCATCCGCGACAAAACAAATGGGATGAAGGTTGTTGAAATAATGATAAAATTATTTCGGCGCTTTGCGATATAGGTAAACCACTACAAAAACGAAGATAATATTGGGTATCCAGGCAGCTAACAACGGGGGCAGATTACCCTTGGTAGAGAAAATGGTAGAAAACCTGTCAGTAATAATAAATAATGCCGCCACCACAAAACCCACTGCCAGGTGTACCCCGCTGCCACCCCTCACCTTACGCCCGGCCACAATGGCCCCGATAAGTGTTAACAGGAGTACCGTTACACAGGTAGCATCACGGCGGTAGCGTTCCACTTTCAATTCATTCAACCCCTCAGAACCGCGCAATTCTTCCAGCCGTATAAACCGGTCCAGCTCGGGAGAAGTGAGTTTGTCTTTGGTGTATTTGTCGCGGCTAAGGTCGTAAGGTTTAAAATTAAAGTTCATCACCCTGCTTAACTCAATAGTAACCTGTTCATTCAAAGGATTCAATTTCCGCTCAACTAATGATTCGAGTTTCCATTTTTTGCCTGCCGTATCCCAAAGGATCACATCGGCCCTTGAATTCAGCACCACTTTATTACCCTCCACCTTATATAAAAAAATGGGGCCACCCCTTTTCAGCGCCGTATCATAGGTATAAATACCGGCGAACGTAAATGAATCCACCCTTAAATAAATATTGCTGGGCGGCGCCACCAGGCTGTTATAAGAGTTATTACCATCAATATACCTGGCTTCAAAAGCCCCTCTTACCTGGTTGGCACGGGGTACTATATACTGGTTAGAGAACCAAAGCATAGCAGCCAGGATAATGCCACCGATCCAGTAAGGCCGTAACCATCGCGAATAGGAAGTTCCGCTGGCCAGGATGGCTATAATCTCGCTTCTGCCGGCCATCTTAGAGGTAAAAAAAATCACAGCGATAAATACAAATAAAGGAAACAGCAACGCCACTATATGCGGTATAAAACCGGCATAATATTCCGTAAGCACCCGCTTAAGCCCCAGTTGCGACTTAACAAAATCATCCGTTTTTTCACTTACATCCACTACCACGGCAATGATGGAAAACAGGAAAATGGCGAAGAAGAAGGTGGTCAGAAACTTCTTTAGTATGTACCAGTCGATTTTCTTCATGATAGGTTATCCTGGCAAAGATACAGGGGGGAGTTGTAAGTTATATTGTTGTAGGTTATAAGTTATATGGTCCTTTGATTTATAGTCTTTGTTTAACTTTTATAACCATCTCTTTTTTCCAACTGCTGAAATCTCCCTCCAGTATATGTTTCCTGGCTTCTCCCATGAGCCAGAGGTAGAAGGCAAGGTTTTGAATGCTGGCCAGTTGCAGGCCCAGGATTTCGTTGGCTACAAATAAATGACGCAGGTAGGCTTTGGAATAATATTGACTGGTTTCGCAAGGCAGGCCCGGATCAACAGGAGAAAAATCGGTTGCCCATTTTTTATTTTTTATGTTGATAACACCCTGTGTAGTAAACAGCATCCCATTCCGGCCATTGCGGGTGGGCATTACACAATCAAACATATCAATACCCAGATCAATGCACTCCAGTATATTCCATGGGGTGCCCACTCCCATTAAATAACGGGGTTTATCAACAGGCAAATGACCGGTACAGTATTCCGTGAATTCATACATCATCTCTTCCGGTTCGCCCACACTCAATCCGCCAATCGCATTACCCGCCGCCCCTTTGGAGGCGATGTATTCGCAGGAAGCTTTTCGAAGATCCTTATAGGTACTTCCCTGAACTATCGGGAAAAGATGCTGGGAATAGCCATATTTGTCCGGCGTTTCACTCAATCGCTGAAAACACCTGTCCAGCCAGCGATGCGTGAGTTCCATACTTTTTTTAGCATAGGCATACTCACTGGGGTAAGGTGGACATTCATCAAATGCCATGATGATATCCGCACCAATACTGCGTTGAATATCCATGACCGATTCGGGTGTGAATAAATGCCGGCTGCCATCAATATGCGATTGAAACATTACCCCTTCTTCCTTAATTTTCCGATTGGCTGCCAGTGAAAAAACCTGGTAGCCCCCGCTATCGGTTAAAATGGGCCTGTTCCAACCAATGAATGTATGCAGGCCGCCGGCCCCTTCCAGCACTTCAGTACCGGGCCTCAGGTATAAATGATAGGTATTGCCCAGTATGATCTGCGCCCGCACCTCCTGTTTTAATTGTTGCTGTGTTACGGCTTTTACACTACCCACAGTACCTACCGGCATAAAAATGGGCGTCAGTATCTCCCCATGACCGGTAATCATCTTACCCGCTCTCGCCTTTGAGCCCGTTGCATTTGCCGGTAACTGAAATTCCAATGCTGCCATCCGGCAAAAGTAAGGAAAAGACGCCCGCTATTCTTTTCCACACCCCATCCACTCTAACCCTCCAAAACGCTACTTTTGCCGGATGATGATACCACCCGTTGTATGGAGCATTCTTTTCTATGCTTTTTGTACAGTGATCGCCATCCAGGTTTTTTATTACCTGTATTTTTTTAGCCGCCTGGCCTTTTATAAAGCGCCTGCTAAAGAAGTCAGCCATGAGCACCCCGTATCTGTGGTGATCTGCGCACGTGATGAAGCGGATAATCTTGCCAGGAACCTGCCCGGTGTATTGGTGCAGGATTATAAGACCACCCATGAAGTGGTGGTAGTGAACGACAACTCTACCGATGATGGCAGATATGTGATTGATGAATTCAATAAATCATTCAAGAACATCAATCATATACAGCTTACCCAGGAAGCGAAGATGATCAGCGGTAAAAAATTTCCTTTATCAATGGGTATCAGAAGCGCCAAATATGAGATATTATTACTCACCGATGCGGACTGCACACCCGCTTCTGAATACTGGATGCAGAAAATGCAGGATGCCTATACCGACAATACAGAGATTGTACTCGGTTACGGGGCATACCACAAAAGGCCGGGCATTCTAAACAAGCTCATCCGGTTCGAAACATTTCATACCGCTTTACAATATTTATCTTATGCCCTCGCAGGCACACCTTATATGGGCGTTGGCAGGAACCTGAGTTATAAAAAAGAAGTGTTCTTACGCAATAAAGGCTTCTCATCCATTAACCAGATACCCAGTGGTGATGATGATCTATTTATTAACCAGGTAGCTACCGCAAACAATACCGCGATAGTAATTGATCCGGATGCTCATACCCTGAGTGAGCCTAAAAAAAGATGGAGTCACTGGATGACGCAGAAATACCGTCATTATACCACCAGCCGGTATTATAAGCCAAAGCATAAGTTTTTATTGGGACTCTATTCCCTTTCACAGTTCCTGGTTTATCCATTACTGGCAGTTGCCCTCATTTTTTTTAACTGGTGGATGGCATTATCGGTATATGGTGTACGGTTACTGGTACAGTCGGTTGTTTTTTTCAGGACCATGAAAAAACTGGATGAGCGGGACCTGGTGCCCTGGTTCCTGTTACTGGATATCTGGTTATTCTTTTATCATATTTTTACACTACCCGCTATATGGAAAGCGCCCCGCAAAAACTGGGATTGATTCAGAAATATTTTGACGATTTTTCTGAAGAGCAGGTAGCGCAGTTTACCGCCCTGGAAGCATTATATACTGAATGGAACGCGAAGATCAATGTGATATCGAGAAAAGATATTGATTCGATTTATTTGCACCATGTATTGCATTCGCTAAGCATTGCCGCCATTGCTAATTTTGAACCCGGCACACAGGTGATTGATATTGGTTGTGGCGGTGGTTTCCCCGGCGTACCGCTGGCCATCTTTTTTCCAAAAGTAAAATTTCACCTGGCAGACAGTATCGCCAAAAAATTAAAAGTAGTGGAAGCCGTTTGTGAAGGGGCCAATATCAAAAATATTACGATACAGCATACCCGTGCAGAGGAAATCAAGAACCGCAAATTCGACTATGCCATTTCAAGAGCCGTGGCCCCGCTGAAGGATCTCTGGAAATGGAGCGCCCCTCTTTTAAGAAAAGATCATTCAAAAGCATTACCCAATGGACTGATCTGCCTCAAAGGCGGAGACCTGGCCCAGGAAATTTTTGAAAGCGGCCTGCGCCCCAGGATGATGCCGATCTTTAAAATTTTCCCGGAAGAATACTTTGCAGAGAAGTATGTGATTCATGCGGCGAAGTGAATGTCTGAAACGTGATTTTGGAGGATTATTGTTGAATGCCTAATTATTGTCCACATTATTTAACATTCAACATAACAGATATTCAAGAACAGCATCTAAAAAAAACAGGCTGTCCCAAAGTTAGGAATACTGCTTGCTGAAATATTATACTTGATTGCCCAGTTTTGAAAAGAAGTATTTTGCAGATTAATTTCAGTATCAGTCATTCCACCTGGCGTACCATCAATGGACAAAACCGAGGCATCCGCATTTCTTAAACGGTCAGTGATGGTTGTATTTACATTTACCAGCCACAAATTGAATATGATTACCTGGTATAGCGTACATCAAACCTGCCTTCCCTTATTTGTACTTTTTGTCCATTGGCATTCACTGCATCAAACCAGAAAGTACCGGAAGCGATTTGATTGATGGTGTCTAATCTTTTTATGAGGAGTTCACCTGTATAGATAGGTTTTTTTGTGCGATATGACCAATCTTGAGAGCTACTACCTAACCCAAAATAATTTCCATATGAAGAACCTTTAAAAGCACTATCTAAGCTAAGTCTAAAATTTTCTTGTATTTTTAAGCTATCTGTAAATAAGCCAACGGCGGTTTGATTATTACCACTGCCTTTAACTCCAGAAAGTCTAAAATAATAACCTCCATTGGCTCCAGTCCCTAAAAATTGATAATTACTACCAAGTGAACCTCCACTCAACTGTGCCCCCCGGCTTAAACACCCCTCCATCCACCAAACAGCCAAAAGTATTAGCACCTGTTTGTGTTTCAGGTGGTAATTGGTCAATAGGATTTACAGGTTTATTTTTTCGGCAACTGCTGCTGAGTAAAACAAAGCTTACAGCAATTATTAAAAAAGATTTCATGTCTGAGACTTTTAGTTGTATAAAGAGATGTAATAGTAATTTTTTCTTATAAAAAACCTTATTGCTACGGCAGTTGTATTAAATCTTTATTACTGTCGGTATGTGTACAAAGGAAATAGGAAAAGATGTTCGGGTATCGCTTCCGGCTAACCGGTTTTGTTTAGCCAGGATAAGCCGGAAACCTATTTCGGGGAAAAACAAGTGATACACGCGGCCGGATAATCGGCAGCTAACGGATTAATCAGGAATAACTAATTTGTTATTACTCCTGTTCACATCCGCCAACCGCAGACTGGGATCAATTTCAATAGACCTGATGAGGCCTATGTTTCTGCTTATTGCGAATGTATAGTCGGGATGCGTCCATCTCCATTCGGGATGTACTGTTCGGGGAACTTTACTCTCGGCGGGTTTTTCTCCATACATCAGGTTCAAAGGAATATAATGCAGTTCCTGCGCGCCATCTTTATAAGTGATTAATATATCAACAGGCATGGGCATTTTGCCTGCACGTTTCACCGTAATAAAACCTTTACCATCCTTCACATTGATATCACCAACAGCATAATCAATCGTTTTGGTAGTATTGATCCAGTATTCTTTATACCAGTCCAGTTCCATATTACTCAGCTTTTCCGCCACACGGATAAAATCATTTGGATTCGGATGTTTGAAACGCCACTGGTTATAATAAGCGAGCATTATTTTATCGCGCATACTATCTCCCACAATATATCCTAACTGCGAAATAAATACGGACCCTTTACTATAGGCTGCATTGCCATAAGCGTAGTTGGTGTTATAATGATCTGAGTGTGTACCGGCGGGTTCTTCCAACCCGGATTTAACCAGGTTATAATACCCGCTGTAAGACCCGTCAAACCAAAAGCCCGGTGCATTGCGTAAAGTGGCTATCACGCGGGTACCGGCATAATCCGTAAACCCTTCATCCATCCATGGATACAAAGATTCATTGGTACCCAACATCATCTGGTACCAGCTATGCATCCATTCATGAATGGCCGTTCCGATACTCGCTGATTTTAATAGAGTGGCCATAGGATATTCCATACCACCATCGCCCCCCTGCACGAATGTGTAAGTCTTATAAGGATATGCTCCAAATGTTTTCGCGATAATGGGATAGGCCAAAGCCGCGGTATCAGCCATTGCCTGCCACCTGTTTTCCAAAGAATCTACCGCTTTATATACTACACGAATTAACGGACCATCCTTCAGCGTGCGGGTGATCATTTTATAACCAGGATCAGCGGCCCACATAAAATCGTGTACGTTATTCGCCTGCCATTTCCATACATTCATAGTACCGGAAGAAGCTTTTATTTTTACACCGGGCGTTTCATATCCAAAACCCAGTTCATTAGCGTTCTGTAAATCGCCACCTGCCGTAACCATATAATTTTTATCAATCGTAATGTTTACATCATAATCACCCCAAACGCCGTAGAACTCCCTTGCTATATACGGATTGGCATTCCATCCCTGGTAATCATATTCCACTAATTTGGGATACCATTGACTCATGCTGTAACGGATGCCTTCTTTATTATCTCTGCCGCTTCTTCTTACCTGTAAAGGAACCTGTGCCTCAAACACCAGTTCCATCTGTACTTTAGACTTAGGCAGGATAGGCTTACTGAGCAATACTTCCAATATGGTTTCATGTTCCTTAACCATTTGTTCCGCGCCGTTGATACGAATACTTTTCACCTGCTGGTAACCAATTTCTCCGGGCGTTAATTTACCGATACGGTCTTTCACACGGCTATCCCAATCCAATCCATCCCATTCTTTGCGAGGCTCAGCAATTCTTGTCTTACCCAATTCCAGGCTTCTCATATCCATACTACTACCGGGCTGAAACGCATTCCAGTATAAATGAAAATATACTTTGGATAAAGTATCGGGAGAGTTATTCGTGTATTCCAGTTTCTCTGTTCCGGTAAAACGATTGGTAAGCACATCCATCGTTACATTGATATTGTATTTAACACGTTGTTGCCAGCGGTCGGGCTGGGAGAAAGCAAGTGTTAGTTGACAGATGACGGATGACAGAATAAGAAATACTGATAAATATTTTTTCATAATTATAGAATTATTATCACCTACATTTTCTAAAAATCACCTTTACACTTGCTTCAACATTAAAACTCCCGTATTCAATATTCGATATTCACTCGGCTTTCCCCGCAACCACAATCACTATTTCTCCTTTTACGGTTTTGGCTTTAAAATGGTCGCATACTTCCCGCAGACTGCCGCGTTTATTTTCTTCGAATAGTTTGGTTAATTCACGACTAACGGAACAGGCTCTGCCGGCCCCGAAATACACAACAAATTCTTCGAGGGTTTTTACCAAACGCATGGGACTTTCATAAAAGACCATGGTTCTTTCTTCGCCGGCCAGTTGTTTCATCATTGTCTGGCGGCCTTTTTTTAATGGCAGAAAACCTTCAAACACAAAACGGTTGGCGGGTATGCCACTGTTTACCAGCGCGGGTACAAAAGCGGTAGCGCCGGGCAGGCATTCTACTTTTACATTATGCTTAATGCATTCCCTAACCAATAAAAAAGCGGGGTCTGAAATGCCCGGCGTACCCGCGTCTGTAATCAATGCCATTGTTTTTCCGGCCACTAACTGTTCCACAATATGCGGCACAATTTTGTGTTCATTATGCTGATGATAGGGAGAAACCGGTTTCTGAATATTATAATGATTGAGTAGTTTGGAAGAAGTACGGGTATCCTCACACAAGATCACATCCACCTGCTGCAACAGTTCAAGAGAACGTAGCGTGATATCCTTTAGGTTACCGAGGGGGGTGGGGATTAAGTAAAGCAATTAATTGATCATTTCAATTTCATAAAATTCCATTACCGGATTGGCTAATAGTTTCTTACTGGCTTCTTCCGCTATTTGTTTGGCCAGGCCTTCACTCCCGGCTTCTATTTGTAAGGTAATATGTTTACCTACCCGCACATCTGATACTGTAGTTAATCCGAGGTTTTGTAAACCACCCAGCACGGCTTTCCCTTGTGGATCCAATAAATCTTTTAAGGGCATTACTTTGATCTGAACATTATAGGTCATGATTCTTGTTGTTTGAATGACAAAGATAGAATTACGTAAGCAATAAATGTGAGGGGAACTGCCAGCCATCCAAAACTCAGCGCGCCGGCCAGCGCGATAAGGGCCATGATTAAAAAAGGAAGCATTTTTTTAATGGTAACCCCGTCAAACTTCAAAGCCAGCATGGGCAGGCGGGATACCATCAGGTAACTAACCAGCAGAATGGCTCCATACCAAAACCATTTATTCAATAAAATTCTAATGATGGTATCGTTATTGGAATACCAATACACCAGCGGAAAAGAGGCGAATAATAGCCCTACTGCCGGAATAGGCACCCCTTTAAAACCTTTGCTTTGAGAACTATCCAGATTAAATCTTGCCAGGCGATAGGCCCCGGCGCAGGGCAAAATAAAAGCGGGTAATAACCAGGCCATCGAAATATCGAGTCCATCTGGTTGCTGGGCAAAACTCAAACGCAGAAATTGATAAGCAATCAAACCAGGAGCCACCCCAAAGCTTACAGCATCAGCTAAGGAGTCTAATTGCTTACCCAATTCAGAAGACATTTTTAAAAGACGGGCCACAAATCCGTCCAGAAAATCAACCAATGCCGACAGGCCAATGAATACACTGGCCATATAAATACTTTCGGGTATTACTACCAGGTTCTCTACATTGGAATCAACAGAAAGGGTTAAGCCCGTCTGCATGATACTTACAATAGCCAGGCAGCCGAAGAAAAGATTGAGCAAAGTAAAAATATTAGGTATCTGTTTCATTCGTTTACTATTTCTTTTTCATCAAAGCTTCAATCTCTTCTACTGTAATCGGGATATTCTTCATTAAATCAATATTACCATTTTTAGTGAGCCAGAAATTATTTTCAATTCTGATACCCATTTTTTCTTCCTCAATATAGATGCCAGGTTCAATCGTAAAGAGCATGCCGGCTTTTACAGGTTCTGTCCTGGTTCCCAGGTCATGAACATCAATCCCTAAATGATGCGAGATGCCATGGTAGAGATATCTGCGGTAAGCACGGTTGTCTTTGTCTTCATTCTTAACGGCTTCTTTGGTTAGTAACCCGATTTTCATAAATTGTTTGGTAGCCGCCTCTCCCACTTTATCGGTATAATCTAAGATGGTGATGCCTGGTTTTAAAATTGATTTTGCATAGTTATGCAGATGTAAGCAGGCATTGTAAACGATTTTTTGCCGGGGCGAAAATTTACCATTTACCGGAATAGTACGGGTAAGATCGGCGCAATAATTTCCATACTCTGCCCCAAAATCCATCAGTATCAAATCACCCTCCTTACAATCCGCATTATTAGAAACATAGTGCAGGGTTCTGGCATTATCGCCACCGGCAATGATGCTTCCGTAGGCAGGACCGGTGGCTCGCTGACTTAAAAAACTATGCCAGATTTCGGCTTCTATTTCGCATTCGTTTACACCGGGTTTTATAAATTGTAATAATCTTCGAAAAGTTTTTTCTGTAATATCAATGGCTTGCTGAACTACTACTATTTCTTCTTTCGTTTTAATGCCGCGCAATTGTTTCATAATTTTCGCGGCACGCTGAAAAGAGTGTAGCGGGTAAGCCGCTTTCATCTCATCAACAAAACGGTATTCCCTGCCACGTACAGCAGAAGCTTTGCGATCGTTTTCATTTGTATCCAGGTAGATATGATCGGCCAGGTGTACCCATGTTTGTAAAAGGGCATCCAGGGTATCTAACCAAACAATCGTTGCAATACCGGAAATACCGGTAGCTTCTTTTGCCCGCAGCCTTTTACCATCCCATTTTTCTTTCAACTCATTGGGCCTGACCAAAACCAATACTTCGCGCATTCGCGGATCAGGATTGTCTGGGAATAAAATCACCAGCGAGTCTTCCTGTGTAATGCCACTTAGCCAGAACAGGTCTGTGTTTTGTTTAAATGCATGTAAAGCATCGCCGTTAGCCGGCCATTCATCGTTGCTTACAAAAACAGCGATGCTGTTGGGTAACATCTCTTTGATAAACCGTTTTCTGTTATTGATAAATATCTCAGGATTCAGGGGCAAATATTTCATACCAAATAATTGATGGTTTGCAAGATAAAAATTATGCGGCAGGAATAGACATAATAATATAGACACTAAGCCGGCGATGCCTTTTTTGTTAAAATTGATAAAAAATACCAGGTTTGGTAACTTAATACGAATTCAATCGTATATTTAGTACGAAATAATTCGTTTATTATTCATCAAACAACTTATTATGAACAGCATTCAGCTCAAATGGCCCGTTTTAACCGGTCTTGCCATTTTACTAATTACACTCTCTTCCTGGCAAACAGTGCCCTCAACGCAACCGGTAAAACCAATTCATTACCAGGAAGATACCAGCAGGCCGGACAAAAAAGACAGAAAAGAGTACCGAACCGAAGAACTTGAACGCGCTATGAAAGAAGTAGACAGGGCCATGATTGAGATGGACAGGAACCTGAAAATTGATTTCAGTAAAATGGATAAGGAACTGAAAGCCGCCATGGAAGAGATCAAAAAAATTAATTTTGAAAAAATTAGCCAGGAAGTAGCTGCTGAACTAAAAAAAATAGATTGGTCAAAAACAAAGGCAGAAGTAGCAAAAGCGATACGGGAAGCAGAGATCCAGCTACGGAAAATAGATTTTAAAAAGATCCAAAAAGAGATTGAAAAAGAAAATCAGAAAATCAGAAAATCAGAATCTGACGGTGGGACATTTCACTGACCGTCCCGCGCTGGAAGGGAATATGCCGCTTTTTACGATTGAAATTTCATAGGCGCCACGGGTGGCATTGAAGCTGCTGATGCTGGAAATAGTGGCATCATAATTCACAGTGAATTTCATATCGTT
>VIKJ01000017.1 GCA_008080615.1 Chitinophagaceae bacterium
TCGGTGTAATCAACAATCGAAATGCCAGGCTTTAAAATTGATTTTGCATAATTGTGCAAATGCAAACAGGCATTGTACACTATTTTTTGACGCTTGGTAAATTTACCATTTACTGGGATGGTTCTAGTAAGGTCTGCATTGTACCCTCCATAAGCCGCACCAAAATCCATCAAAATTAATTCTCCGTCTTTGCATATTGCATTATTAGAAACATAATGCAATGTTCTTGCATTATCTCCACTAGCTATAATACTACCATATGCTGGGCCCGTAGCTCGTTGACTTAAAAAACTATGCCAAATTTCTGCTTCAATTTCATATTCGGCAACACCAGGTTTAATAAACTGTAACAAGCGCCTGAATGTTTTTTCGGTAATATCAATGGCTTGTTGCACCACAACAATTTCTTCTTTGGTTTTAATGCCCCTCAGCTCCTTCATCAATTTTGCTGCGCGCAAATATTGGTGTAAAGGATATTGTTGCTTCATCGCATCTATAAATCGGTATTCATTACTTCTTACCAATGATGCTTTTCGATCATTTTCATTGCTATCTAAATATATAGAATCGGCTAAATGAATCCAGCCTTGTAAAAGTGCATCCAAGCTATCTAACCAAACGATTGTTTTAATTCCTGATATAGCTGTTGCTTCCGTAGCCCTCAAACGCTTACCGTAGCCCTCAAACGCTTACCGTCCCATTTTTCTTTTAGTGCATTAGGTCGTACCAAAACCAATACCTCGCGATATTTAGGATCTGGACAATCAGGAAATAATATCAGTTTTGTATCTTCTTGTTCAATACCCGTTAACCAATACAAATCACTATTTTGAACAAAGCCATGCAATGCATCACCGTTAGCGGGCCATTCATCATTGCTCACAAATATGGCAATGCTGTTACCCTTCATTTTTGAAGTAAATCTTTCTCGATTATTGATGAAAATTTGTGGGTTCAGGGGCAAGTACTTCATAACGCAATTTGAACCCGCAATATAGATAGTTTAAAGCATTAAAACCTAACTGTTGGGCACTTCACCGATTTGCCAGCTGAAGAAGGGAATAGGCCTTGTTTTACAATAGATAACTCATAGGCACCCCTACCCCCATTGAGGGTTTTCAATGTAGAAATAGTAGCATCATAATTTACCGTAATCTTAAGGTCATTTATCTGATAGCCCACCATGGGAATAGCAGCGTCATTATTTCGATAATATAACCCAAGAATCAATTGCTGTGCACCATCTCCACTTAAATCTCTATTAGCATTAACCCCCAACACCAGCTCTTTGGCATTTCCCATATTACTAAAATAAATATTGGGATTTACGATCCATATATTTTGCACTTTAATACTGGCATTGGCAAAAAAAGTATAACGCATATCCAATTGATTATTGGTAACAGAGGAAGCAAAAAATGATTCTTGCGGTCGGTTCAAATGCATAATACTCAAGCCAGCATTAAAATAGGCATTTTCCGAGGCGAATAGTGAATAATTCAACCCCATCTTGAGGTCTAAATAACCAGCCTGACTATAGGCAAAAGGCTCATTGGATGGAATGGTAATATCAAAGAATTGTCCATTCCACTGATTATCAAAATTCAATTTACTTATATCAATTCTTTTAGCAACTATGCCTGCAGAAAATCCTGCACTTAATAAACTCTTATACCCCAACATTTGATGGTATGCAACGGATACATGTGCACTGGTAGAACTTAAGCTTCCACTTCCTGCTACATCCTTTAAAATAGATCCTCCAATTCCCAACCAACCATTTTCAAAACGATTGCCAAATAGTTTAGTATCTCCCCAAACACCCATTGTTTTATATCCCGTTCCAACTGAAGACCATTGATTTCTATAGTTACCCCCTATTCTGTAATCATTATCAGGAATAAAACCTGTATTTGCAGGATTCACTAATAAAGGAGCATTAAAATATTGAGAAAAATTAAGGTCTTGTGCATAAAGATTTGCTTGCACAAAAGAGCAAAAAAACAAAACACAGAAACTGTACTTTATAAAAAAATTATTTTCTTTAAATAATGTCATCCTGGTTATTATCTTAATAAAGTTATGTCTCCCTTTTTACTTGATTTTACTTTATCTGAAAATTCTACTTCAACTGTATAATGATAAACATCCTGAGGTTGTAATTTACCATTGTATTTGCCATCCCATCCTTCTAATGGGCTGGTTCCTACATATACAACTGTACCCCAACGATTGAATATTCTCCAAGTCATTTTAACAATCCCAAATCCTCTTACATAAATTTTATCATTCACTCCATCTCCATTAGGGGTGAATGCATTGGGCACATCGAATAACGGATTTACTTCTGTAGTAATAGGTTCGCAATATTTACTTACACAGCCTACACTATTGGTAGTGAATAAACAAACATCATAAGTGGCTGTGGCAGGAAATCCATATTTGATAATGGTGTCTCTTTTGCTAGTATTGATTACTTTACTATCTCCAAAATCCCATTGATAAGTAGCACCACCCGATGACANAATTAGTAAATGTATAAATTTGATTTACTTGTGCAATTCTTGGAGTATAATCAAAAAGAGAAACAGGAATGGTACTTACAAGAATTTGTTTAATAAAAGTTTTTGTTTTAATAGCATCACATGTATTGTTATCCGTAACACTTAAGATAACAGTATAGTTACCTGCATTGCTATACGTATGTGTAGCATCTCCACTTGTAGTAACTAAGGGTGATCCATCTCCAAAATTCCATACAAACTGAGCTCCTCCTGTTCCTGTATAAGTGAATTGAGTAGGTGATGCTAAACAAGCAGTATCTGCTGTAAATGCAGGTTGGAATGAGGCAGCAACCCGAATTGTTTGTTCAACAAAATCATTTTCATTACAAAAAAGAGGATCCTTCAACGTTAACCGCACAATATAGGTTCCATCTGCAGGAAATGTATGTGCTATAGGACTTACATTTCTGAGAACTTTTGGTGTACCATCTCCAAAATCCCATTCAAAAGAATTGGGGCCAAAAGTTTTTCCAGCAGGAGGTACCGCTAAATTGGTAAATTGAAAATTACGATCACCACAATTACCAATACTTGCAAAATTATAGTTCAGGGTTGTTACTGCATCATTTCTTACGATGATGGTGATATAAGAAGTATCTCTTTCATTACAAGAATTAAGGTCTTCAGAAACCAAACGAACTCGATAATTTCCTATGGCAGCAAAAAGGTGATTCGCATTGGGTGTAAGGGTAGTGGTATCGGTAATTCCATCCCCATTAAAATCCCAGTAATAGGTTTTTGCTGCGGCAGTGGTATCAGAAAAATTAACCAGCAATGGAACGCAGCCCGTAGAATCTCCTGCAACGCCATTGATAGCAGATTTAATTCCAGAGCCCACACCAGCAGCATAAAAAGCCAGTTTTACTGCCAGCAAATTACACTCGTTATTACCCCTATTAGGAGACCAAGAACCAGGTGTACCTACAATCGAATTCCTTGGCGAACTTCCTCTTGCGCCTCCACATGAACAGATAGATTGATAAATGGTACCACTGGGATCAAACCTACTGGTGCCTCCATCAACATGGTCTGGATAGCCAGCATCTTGACCAAAAAATGTAGCATAAATTAAACTATCTGCATTCTTACTCAGTATAAAAAAATAAAAGTCTGAACCATCCGTAACTTTTTTATAGGCATCTCTTGAAATAACCATTCCATCTAATGAAGCAGATGAATAGTTGGTTCCAATATTGGCTCCACCCCAACCAGATACATACATATTTTGACAACGATCTACTAAGAATGCAGTGAGTGATAAACTAGGTCTTATAGCATTTGGATTACCAAAATTGGTAAAGAATACAAAGCTTGAAAGATCTGGAGTAAGCTTTGCAATAAAATGTTTCCCCCTTTCCTGACCTGGATTTTTGGTGTTAAAGGGAGAATTTTTTACTGGAAATAATCCGGTTGTTGTACCTGTAATGTAAGGGAATCCTAATTTATCAAATTGGATTCCAAATAAAACATCTTCTCCATTGGTTCCAATGTAGGTTGTTTTAATGATGGCAGACCCATCACTCTTAATAGCTGTTATAAAACCATCTACTGTTCCAGCAGCTCCTTGATTGGTAGCATATAAAACACCTGTTTTATCTCCAGGAAAATCGGTACTGGTTGTTGCACCCGCTACATAAATATCCCCTGTTAATGGGCTAATACTTAAAACAAAAGCTGCATCATCTCCACTGCCCCCCAAATAAGAAGAAAAAATAACATTATCCAATGTAGGATTCATTTTTACAATGATCCCATCCTGCCTTACACCAGGTGTTTTTTGAAAAGCATTTCCAGAAATACCAATATCAGAACTTTGTGTAACGGACGCTAACAATACATTATTATCGTTGTCTAAAATAACTTCACTTCTTGCATCATCTCCATAGTTTCTTCTGGTAGATGTAGAACCCAAATTTTGCGGATAATTGGGTTCGATATTTACTCCATCATTGTTTTTACCTCCAATACGCAAAGAGCCAATCATAGCCGTTCCAGTAGCATTCAATTTGGTAAGTATAATATCAAAGCCTCCCCCAATTCCATATAGTCTGGTATTCCCTTTTGTAGGATAATCTGTAGAAGAAGATCTGCCAGCAATTACTAAATTACCAGCCCTATCTACTACTAAACTATGTGGTTGATCATCTCCTACACCACCTATATAAGTTGCATAAATTCTATTGCGCCCTGTAGGATCAAATTTAATGATACCAATATCAATTTTTAAGGTTGATCCACCATTAAATGCAGTTTGAAAAGCCCCATTGGAAACAGGAAATCCAGCAGCAAACACAACTCCACCTGCATAAAAATTACCCACACCATCATAGGTTGCAGTAAAGCCCCAGTTGTCTGGAGTACTTCCTGTATAACTGATAAAAATAACACTAGGATCAATAATTAAAGAACTAGTTTTATCATAATCACTATTGATATTAAAGCGTACAAAATTTCCTTTTACATTATAACCACTAGCAATTGTATTGCGCTTTGCATTGGTAATTTGATATGTATAGGGAGCTAGTTCCTGAATAGTTCCTACAGTTGTTTTAATTTCAAGTTGTTCATCTTTCAATTTCAGGTTTTCTACTCCATCAAAATACATGATTACCTGATTGGGATCACCACCAGGATGAACAATGATATCGTACTTTAATGTTTCATTGGAAGTGTAAAAACGAACATCAATATTCTTGTATAAGTTTTTGTAAGTAATTGCTTGAAATGTTTTACAGTTACTTGCCCATTTAGATGAATCATTTCCTATAAAATAATTGGAATAACTTGCTAAGGCTTTGTCGGGTACTATTTGTGGGTTGGGATTGGCATTTAAAAATTTTACTTCATACACATGTGAACGCAAAATCATTTCGTTGCTGATACCTTGAATAATTTTTTGTTTTTCGATTGATTGTAAACTAGCTTTAGATTCATGAGCAGCCTTTCCCATGCTATTGTGTAATTTTTCTGTAAGCTGCTCGTAATCGGCCGTGTTGTATTGCAAAACCCTATATCCATTATTTTGCAACACAAGTGCTCCGCCAGGCATTTCTGCTTTAAATTTTATTTCCGCATCCCACTGCCCTTTATTCACTACAAAGTCTAGATAACGTTGTGCATCTACAATTGTAGTTAACAATAAAAATGATATAATAATGCCTATCTTATTCAACACCTTGTTATTCATTTATTAAGTTAAGATATTTTACTCCATCCATGGGTCATTTTTTGCGATTGCATAAAATGTCGCAATGGTTGGTTTGCTTCAGCTTCTAAATAAAGGTCCTTCTCTACTAGTAATTCTGCCTTTTCTTTGGCCATTTCTAACAAAGCTTTATCATTTACAATACTTGCCAGCTTAAAGTTCAATGCCCCGCTTTGTCTTGTACCTTCAATATCCCCAGGCCCCCTCATTTCCAAGTCTTTTTCTGCTATTTTAAACCCGTCATTGGTAGCGCACATTATATTGATACGTTCTTTGGCTTCTTTGCTTGCTCGGCTTCCCGTTAATAAAATGCAAAAACTTTTTTCCGTTCCCCTTCCTACCCTACCTCTAAGCTGATGAAGCTGCGATAAACCAAATTTTTCGGCGCTTTCAACCACCATTACAGAGGCATTGGGCACATTCACCCCCACTTCAATAACAGTAGTACTTACCATTATTTGGGTATCTCCCTTTACAAATCGCTGCATATTGGTTTCTTTCTGATCAGTTGGTTGCCTACCGTGTAACATGCTGATCTTATAGTTAGGCTCTGGGAAAAAACTTTTTACCTGCTCATATCCCTGCATCAAATCTTCAAAACTCAATTTTTCGCTTTCCTCAATTAAGGGGTAAATAAAATATACTTGCCGGCCTTTATCTATTTCCTCCTTTACAAAACCCATCACGTTGGCCCTGGCCATTTCATTTCTTTGAACTGTTGTGATAGGAATTCTTCCTGGAGGTAATTCGTCCATCACACTGTATTCTAAGTCTCCATATGCTGTCATTGCAAGGGTTCTTGGAATGGGAGTAGCTGTCATTACCAAAACATGGGGAGGCAGTTTTGCTTTTTCCCATAACCTGGCCCTTTGAGCTACTCCAAAGCGATGTTGTTCATCTACAATTACTAAGCCAAGATTTTTAAATTGAACTACTTCTTCTATAACAGCATGAGTTCCAACAACAAAATGAATTGAATCTTCAATCAGCCCCTTTAATATGCGTTTTCGCTCTGCAGATTTTGTACTACCAGTTAGTAATGCAATTTCCAATGGCATTGCTTTCAGCAAGTCTTTTAAACCATAATAATGTTGTTGAGCCAAAATTTCTGTTGGCGCCATCAAACAACTTTGATATCCATTATCTGCAGCCAATAGCATACTTAGTAAGGCCACCATGGTTTTACCACTTCCAACATCTCCTTGCAATAACCGGTTCATTTGCCTGCCCCTTGCAGTATCATTTCTAATTTCTTTGAGTACCCTTTTTTGTGCTCCAGTTAAAGTGAATGGTAAATATTTATTGTAGAAATCATTAAAATAACTACCCACTTTTTCAAATAGAACGCCCTTACTAGCATTGTTTCTTTGCAAGCGAACCAATTGAAGCCTTACCTGCGCAATAAAGAGTTCTTCAAATTTCAAGCGCTCCAATGCTTTGTTATACAAATGCTCCGAAGTAGGAAAATGAATGATAGCAAATGCTTCATAGCGAGACAATAATTTCAATTCTTTAATTATATGCTCGGGAATATTTTCAGGCAGATCTTTTGGTTGCAACAAACCCATTAAAACATAGGTTAGTTTGGCCAATTGCCTTCCATTTAATCCCCTTGCTTTTAATTTTTCTGTGGAAGGATATACGGGTTCTAAAAATGCCTTGGCTCCTGCCTTAGCAGGCACAAATACTTCTATTTCAGGATGAACCATTTGTGCTTTACTATTAAAAAATCCTGTTTTACCAAATACCAAGTAATCCGATCCGATATGCAATCCCTTTTCTACCCAGCTAATCCCTTGAAACCAGGTAAGCTCTAATACCCCAGTAGAGTCTTTTAATTGAGCCATTAATCTCCTAGATCTACCTGCACCAATAATTTCATAGTGCGTTAGCTTGCCCGCTACCTGAATAAAATCGGTAAAAGCATTGATTTCTTTAATGGCACTTACCTTGGTTTTATCAATATGCCTGAGAGGAAAATGATTGAGCAAATCGCCAAACGTAAAAATGTTTAGCTCTTTCTTTAGCATATCTGCCCTTAAAGGACCTACCCCTTTAAGGTATTCAATAGGAGAAGATAATATAGTTGTAAGATTACTAATGAGCCTTGATTTATGGTTTCTGCCTGCCAATTTCCGATTTCTTTTGATGCCAACACAAAAAAATCATAAACCATGAACCTTGAACTATCTACTATACTTATCTTCGCCCACTATGCAAAAAGAGGTTGTGGTTAGTGGAATCCGCCCTACTGGGTTCCTTCATTTGGGAAATTATTTTGGTGCAATGCGTAATTATGTGCGCATGCAAGACGATTATAACTGTTATTTTTTTGTAGCCAACTGGCATAGTTTAACTACACATCCCGATACCAAAGAATTAAAGAATAGTGTACATAGGGTAATTGCAGAAAATATTGCTTGCGGATTAGACCCTAATAAAGTGGCCTTGTACGTTCAAAGTGATGTACCAGAAATTGCAGAATTATACCTCTATTTAAATATGCTGGCCTATAAGGGAGAGTTAGAAAAAACAGCCACATTCAAAGACAAAGTACGATTACAGCCCGAAAATGTAAACGCAGGTTTACTTACTTACCCTGTATTGATGGCTGCTGATGTATTGATACAAAGAGCGGTGAAAGTGCCTGTAGGAAAAGACCAGGAGCAGCATTTAGAAATGGCCCGCAATTTTGCAGAACGATTTAACTATCGTTATGGGGATGTATTGCCCCTGCCTTATGCATTTAACTATGGCAGTGAATTAATTAAGATCATGAGTTTGGATGGGATCGGAAAAATGAGTAAAAGTGAGAATCAGATGGCTACCATTTTTTTGGCAGATGATGATGAAATCATCCGTAAAAAAATCATGAAGGCCAAAACAGATCAAGGTCCGGCAACTCCTGATTCAGTTAAACCCGATTATATTCAAAACCTGTTTACACTAATGGAACAAGTGAGTACTAAGGATACGGTAGCAAAGTTTGAAGCCGATTTTAATGCCAGCTCTACAGGCAACTGTATTATCAGATATGGAGATTTAAAAAAGCAGCTTGCGGAAGATATGGTACAATTTATTCATCCAATAAGAGAAAAAGCCGCCGATATTCAATCTGATACCCATTTATTGCATGGATTAATTAAACAAGGAGCCGATAAAGCCCGGGATAGGGCCTCAGAAACCTTAAAATTGATTAGAGAAGCAATAGGATTGAATTATTAAGATCAAATAAACAGAATTTAGATTAGTTTACTTAAGTTGCACAGCTTAAATCAGCATTCAAGAAATGGCAAAACCAAAAAAACCAAAACACGTAGCAATCGCCGGAAATATTGGCGCTGGTAAAACAACTTTAACCGAAATGCTGAGTAAACATTATCGCTGGATACCACAATTTGAGAATGTAGATACCAATCCATACCTAATGGATTTTTATGAAGACATGCCTCGTTGGAGTTTTAATTTACAAATCTATTTTTTAAATAGCAGGCTCAATCAACTCCTAGATATTCAACATGGTACCGAAACAGTTATTCAGGATCGTACTATTTATGAGGATGCTAATATTTTTGCACCCAACTTGCATGAAATGGGGCTGATGAGCAAGCGTGATTTTGATAATTATTACCAATTCTTTCAAACGTTGAAAACAATGGTTCAGCCACCAGATTTGCTGATCTATTTAAAAGCATCTGTACCCACATTGGTTTCGCAGATTCAAAAAAGGGGTAGAGAATATGAAGAAAATATTCGCTTAGATTACTTAAAGAAATTGAACGAATACTATAACAAGTGGATTGATGGATACAAAGAAGGTCAATTATTAATCATTGACTGCGATAAAAATAAATTTGCCGAAAACGAAGAGCAGTTTGGTGAAATTATCAACAAGGTAGATGGTATGTTATTTGGTTTGTTTTAACCCTTTCATAATAGCGCAATACAATGGATTATAAAGAATTGGTGCAGAACCATTCCAGCGAGTTGATAGACAAGCTGGTTGGATATGTAGTGAGTAAAGACCCTGTAGAAATACTGTTTAATTTTGAAGAAGATGATCAATGGGCAATCATTTCTATGCATCAATATGAAGAAGATTTAGAAATCTCTCTTCGCTTACATCCCAATGGAGTGTATGATTTATACTTGGGCTACTATGATGACGAAGATGAATTTTTTGAACTAGTGCATTTACTATCAGAACCCGAAATAGCTCAACTACCAGAAGGCCTAAAAAAATTAATGAAAAAAGTGGTAGAAGACGAAAAAGGAATGCGCATTTCCGGCAACTTTTTATCAAAATAATGCCCCCAATTACTTGGAGGCATTTATCACAGGCAATCGAACAATTTCTCTAGTTTGTTCTCAGCTAATAATGGGGGCAGCTGCAAGTATTTCTTCGTTTACACCAGCAGCATATTTCTGAAAATTATCTATAAATGCTTTCGCTAATTTTTTAGCAGTTTCATCATAGGCTAATTTATCTTTCCAAGTATTTCTTGGATTTAAAATTTCAGCAGGTACATCAGCACAACTTGTAGGCATCATCATACCAAATACAGGATGTTTTTCAAATTCAACCTGATTCAATGATCCATTTAAAGCAGCGGTAATCATCGCTCTGGTATAACCTAATTTCATTCTATTTCCTACACCATAACTTCCTCCACTCCAGCCTGTATTAATCATCCAAACATTTACAGCATGTTCTTTCATTTTGTTACCCAACATTTCGGCATATTTGCCGGGATGCAATGGTAAAAATGGAGCACCAAAACAAGCACTGAAAGTAGATTTAGGTTCAGTAACACCTGCTTCTGTACCCGCCACTCTTGCAGTATATCCACTAATAAATTGATACATGGCCTGCCCTGGAGAAAGTTTACTAATAGGAGGTAAAACCCCGTATGCATCACAGGTTAAGAAGAATAGATTTTTGGGTAACCCACCAATACTTGGTTCTAGTGCATTTGAAATATAATGCAATGGATAACTCACCCTTGTATTTTCTGTGATCCCTTTAAAACTAAAATCAATTTGATTGGTTCCTTCAATAAAACCTATGTTTTCTAATAAAGCACCAGGCTTTATAGCATGAAAAATTTCTGGTTCTTTTTCTTCACTTAAATCAATCGTTTTTGCATAACAGCCTCCTTCAAAATTAAATACATTGGAATTGGTCCAACCGTGTTCATCATCTCCTATTAATTTACGATTAGGATCTGCACTTAAAGTTGTTTTTCCTGTTCCACTCAATCCAAAGAAAATTGCAACGTCGCCCTCATTACCCATATTGGCACTACAGTGCATGCTCAACACATTCTTTTCTTGAGGTAATAGATAATTAAGAATAGTAAAAATACCTTTCTTCATTTCACCAGTATAGCCTGTTCCACCAATCAATATGGTTTTATGCGTAAAAGAAACAACTGCAAAATTATGTTGCCTTGTTCCGTCTACTGTTGGATCTGCTTTAAATCCAGGTGCTTGAATAATATGCCAATCGGGTTCAAAATTTTCCAACTCATTTTCTAATGGTCTTAGAAACATATTATAGGCAAATAAATTGCTCCAAGGGTTTTCATTGATCACCCGAATATTCAACCGATAATTTGCATCTGCACAAGCAAATGCATCTCTTACCCATATTTCTTCTTTTTGTCCTAAATAATCCAATAATTTTTTACGCAATTGGAGAAAATATTGCTCATCAATAGGAATATTAAAATTATTCCAATGAACCGTATTTTCAGTTAAAGCATCTTTTACAATAAACTTGTCTTGAGGGCTTCTACCGGTAAATTCACCCGTTTTAATACAAAGTGCACCCGTATTGTTTAACACACCTTGCCCTCTAATGATAGCTTGCTCTACTAAATCTTCAGGAGAAAGCTGATAATGAATTCCAGTGTGCTCAGAAAATCCGAGCGATAATAATTTTTTTGCGTTGACTTGAATAGCTGGCAATGACATAAGAGAACAATCGTTTGTTAGTTGCGCAAAAGTAAGCAGTTTCATTTTTTTTAGCCGTTTGTTGTGTACCCTTTACACGTTACTAATATTCATTTTTTCATCTATATCCTAAATAACTTTTAATCATTCAGATTAGATCTATATAAATGTTTAAACAAATAGGCAAATCCTTAAATAATTCATAAAAAAACAAGGGGATAAGCTGATTTAATAACAGTTTCTGACGGCAAGCAACTAATTTTACCCAAAATTTTTAATGAATGTCCAATGAAATAAGCAAAGGATTGATTTCTCCTGCAATTGCAACTGAATTTAAAATGATTGTTGGAGAACAATACATGTTAGTAGACGATGAAAATTTGCAACACTATGGGCATGACCAAACTGAACATCTACAGTTTTACCCCGAAATAGTATTAAAGCCATCTAATACAGCTGAAATTGCAGCCATCATGCAACTCTGCAATAAGCATCATTTACCCGTAACACCTCGTGGAGGTGGAACAGGATTAAGTGGAGGAGCATTGCCTCATTTAGGTGGGGTATTATTGAGTACTGAACGTTTGAATAAAATTATTGAGATTGATGAACGCAACTTACAAGTAACAACAGAACCTGGGGTTATTACAGAAGTTTTGCAAAACGCAGTAAAAGAAAAAGGATTGTTTTACCCACCTGATCCTAGTAGCAGAGGAAGCTGTTTTATTGGTGGAAATATTGCAGAGAACAGTGGAGGCCCTAAAGCGGTAAAATATGGTGTTGTAAAAGATTATGTATTAAATCTTGAAGTGGTATTGCCTTCGGGGGAAGTAATTTGGACAGGCGCCAATGTGCTTAAAAACTCAACGGGTTATAACCTCACCCAATTGATGGTTGGTAGTGAAGGTACATTGGGTATAGTAACAAAAATTGTACTCAAATTAATTCCACATCCTAAATTCGATTTGCTTATGCTTGTGCCATTTTCTTCATTGGAAAATGCAAGTGCAGCAGTTAGTGCCATATTTAGAGCAGGCTTTATACCCAGTGCATTAGAATTGATTGAAATAGATGCATTAAAAATTGTAAGTGCAATGGTAGATAGTTCTGCCGTTCCTGTTAATGATGATATTGCAGCACACTTAATTATAGAAGTAGATGGCAATAATATGGATGTATTGATGGGTGAAATGGAAGCCATTGCAGAATTGCTTGTTCAATTTGAAGCAGGTGAAATTTTCTTTGCAGATTATGCACAACAGAAAGCAGAACTTTGGAAACTAAGAAGAAGAGCTGCTGAAGCTGTTAAAGCCAATGGGTATACCATTGAAGAAGATACAGTTGTACCAAGAGCAGAATTACCTGCATTAATTAAGGGAGTTAAATTATTAGGTCAACAATACGGATTTAAAGCAGTTTGTTACGGTCATGCAGGCGATGGAAATTTGCATATCCGTATTAATCATCCAACCATAAAAAATAGTCATGGAAATTCAGAAATGACATTAGCATTAACTGCATTATTCGAGTTGGTTAAAAGTTTAGGTGGAACAATTAGTGGAGAACATGGAATTGGATTGATACAAAAACCCTACATGCAAACTGTATTTAGAGAAGCCAATTTGCAATTGATGCGAAATATAAAACGAGCATTTGATCCGAATAATATTTTAAACGCAGGTAAGATTGTTGATTTAAATAATCAAGTTGAAAAAAGGTAAATGATGAAAAAGTTATTGTGTGTATTTATTGCTACTGTTTTTTTTATAGGTGTTGGTTTTGCTCAAGAAACTGCACCTGAAACTGTAAAAGGGTTTGATAGAAACAGGGTTTTTATTGGTAGCAGTGTAAACCTTGGTTTATCTAATAATTTCTTTAACCTAGGAGTGAATCCAGAAATAGGTTATAGTTTAAATAATTGGCTAGATGCAGGGGTTGTAATTAACTTTAATTATTATACACAAAGTGGAAACTTTTATAAAGATAAAAATTTAAACTACGGTGGTGGTGCATTTTTAAGAGTATGGCCACTACCCTTTTTACATTTGCAAATACAACCAGAATACAATTGGATAAGTTCTGATAGAAATTATAGTAATGGAAATCCAACAGATAAATTTAGGTACCAAGCACCCAGCTTATTAGGCGGTATTGGCTATGGTTCTAGAGTTGTTGGTAGTAGGTTCTCCCACTTCACTATTATGATCGATTTAAATCAGGCATTTAGCTCACCTTATAGAGATCAGTTTGGAGACCCCCAACCCGTTTTTAGAGGTGGATTTGGATTTTATCTTAACCCATACAAAAAGCCTTGTTGATACATGGTATCTATATGGGCAACCAAATGATTATAATATCCATTGCAGTTGAGCAAAATAATTTTTTTATTGTGAATATTTAGGGTATTCCATGTTAGCATTTCGAATAATTCATCTAGTGTGCCATTACCACCTGGTAATACAATAGCCGCATCACCTAACTCGTACAATAATTTTTTCCGGGTATGCATATCTGGCACAATTCTAAGATCAGTTATACCTTCATGCTGGTGCTCCCATGCCAATAATAACTCTGGTATCACTCCTATTACCTCGCCCCCACCTAGCATTACTGCATCGGCAATAGTACCCATAATTCCCTTATTACCCCCACCATACACAAGGGTAATATGATGCTGTGCCATCAATAAGCCTAGGCTTGTTGCTTCTTTGGTAAAAGATGGATCATTCCCAGATTTTGATCCGCAAAAAACGGTGATACTATTTACGCTCATAAAACTGTATTAGGTGGGGCAAAATACCTCAATTATTTTTACTACTTTACAAAATTGTTTATTTAACTGTTTAATAAAGCCATATGTCTCCTGTATTGTTATTTTCTTTTGTAATTGGATATTTTTTAATTCTTTTAACCGTGGCCTGGTATACAGGTAAAAACAGTGATAATCATTCCTTTTTTATTGGCAATAAAAATAGCAATTGGATGCTGGTTGCTTTTGGAATGGTAGGAACTTCACTTAGTGGGGTAACATTTGTTAGCGTACCCGGTGCAGTAGCAAAAGAATCCTTTGCCTATGTTCAAATTACAATTGGCTATTTAATTGGTTACTTACTAATTGCTTATGTACTTCTGCCTTTGTATTATCGGCTTAACCTCACTTCTATCTATAATTTCTTGAGTTCTCGATTAGGCTATCGTTCTTACAAAACCGGTAGCTCATTCTTTATTCTTTCTAGGGTATTAGGCGCAACAGCCAGATTATATTTAGTGGTAAATATTTTACAAGAAGCCATACTCAATAGTTTTAATATTCCTTTTTGGGCCACTACATTAATCATTTTGGTAATGATTTTATTGTATACGTATGAAGGTGGTGTTAAAACCATTGTATATACAGATACACTTCAAACTTCATGCATGTTATTGGGCTTGGTTATTTGTGTATTTTATATTCTTAGTCAGTTGCATATGGGATTTGGTGAAAGTTTACAAGTGATGGGTGAAAAAGGGTATTCAAACATTTTTGTATTTGACCCCAACAGTAAATTATTTTTTGTAAAACAAATTATTGCCGGAGCATTTATAACAGTTACTATGACTGGAATGGACCAAGAAATGATGCAAAAAAATATTTCTGTAAAAAATTTAAAAGACTCTCAAAAGAATGTGCTCTCCATGGCAGTTGTACTTGCTACTGTAATTGTTATTTTCTTATTCTTGGGCGGTCTTTTGTATATGTATGCAGAAACTTTAAATATTAATGTTACGGGTGATAAGATTTTCCCAACCATTGCACTGCAACATATGCCCCCATTTGTTTCGGTTATTTTTATTATCGCGTTGATTTCTGCTTTATTCCCAAGTGCAGATGGAGCTATTACTGCACTAACTTCTACATTTTGTATTGATATTCTTGTTATTCAAAGAAGAAAAGACTTATCAGAATCAAGTCAGAAAAAAATTCGCCAAAGAGTGCATTTAAGTTTCGCTGCTATATTCCTCTTGTTTGTAATGGTATTTAAGTGGGTAAATGATCCTAGTATGATAGGACTATTATTAAAAATTGCAGCCTATACCTATGGACCATTGTTGGGCTTGTTTACATTTGGTATTCTTACTAAAAAACAAGTGAACGATTCATTGGTTCCCTATGTATGTGTAGCAGCCCCCGTAATTTGTTTTTTCTTAGATAAATATCAAAAACTATTATTGGGCAATTTCGAAATAGGCCTCGAATTGCTCATTATTAACGGCGCACTCACTTTCTTAGGGTTATTATTAATTACTAAGAAACAAACTACAGTAGCTTAATATGGAAATGCTCCATCCCCTTGCAGAAGCGTATGCTAACCAATTTTCGTCGCCAGAACCCATTCATCTGGCGCAGATCAATGAGCAAACGAACTTAATGCATCCAAAAGCGCATATGCTAAGTGGTAATGTTCAGGGGCAATTCTTAAGCATGATCAGTGTTTTGCAACAACCTAAATACATATTAGAAATTGGCAGTTTCACTGGTTATAGTGCCATTTGTTTAGCAAAAGGGTTACAGCAGGATGGCATGTTACATACAATAGAAATAAGGGAAGATGACGCCAAAACAGCAGCAGAAAATTTTAGAAAATACAATCAAAATAAGCAAATAACTTTGCACCTCGGAAATGCCCTGGAAATCATTCCTACACTTCCCTATCAATGGGATTTGGTTTTTATAGATGCAGATAAAACTGCATATATAGATTATTACGAAATGTTGATTCCGCTATTATCAGATAAGGGTATTATCCTTGCAGACAATGTGCTCTTTCACGGTCAGGTATTAACCAATCCTATCAATGGTAAAAATGCCAAAGCAATCCATGCATTTAATGAGCATGTAAAAAATGACCCCAGAACAGAGCAAGTAATTTTAACCATAAGAGACGGTATTTCTCTTATAAAAAAGAAAATGGCATGAAGCAATTGTTTACATTTCTTGCTGTAGTATTTGCTATAACGGCATTTGCACAAAAAGAAAAAACAGATTTATATATTCAGCAATACAGCGAAATAGCTATTCAGGAAATGATGCGAACTGGGGTACCAGCAGCCATTAAATTAGCACATCTGGGGAAAGTGCATTAGTAAAACGTTCGAACAATCATTTTGGCATCAAATGTAAAACCGAATGGACCGGAGCAAAAACCTATCATGATGATGATGAAAGGGGAGAATGTTTTAGAGTATATCCAAATGCAGAAATATCTTATAAAGACCATTCAGATTTTTTAAGAACCAGATCTCATTATAATTTTCTTTTTAAACTAGATCCAACCGATTATGAGGCCTGGGCCTATGGCCTAAAAAAAGCCGGATACGCAACATCTCCAACTTATCCGCAGAGTTTAATTAAAGTGATTAAAGAAAATCAATTAGACAAATACAATCTTATTGCAATTGAGCGCATGAATAGTGTTGCCCAAAATAATAAGGCCTTTAATAATAGGGTAATCCAAGCTAAGCCCACTACTCCGCCTATTGAAAACAACCAGATCAACAATACAACTAATACAGATATTTCGGTTGCTGAAACAATAACAGCCGAAAAAGAAGAACCAGAAAATAAAATAACATTAACAACAAGCACAAATAAAGTCTCCAAAAAATCAGCGTATCCCGAAGGAGTATTTTTGATCAACCAGGCCAAAGTGGTTTATGCAAATGAGGGAATTTCATTACTAGCATTGGCCAATCAATATGATATTACTTTAAGTAAATTGGTTGAATTCAATGAATTCAATAATGTAGAAATACTAGAACAAGATCAGTTGATTTTTTTAGAAAAAAAACAAAAGAAAGGAATTACTGAATTTCATATTGCAAAAGAAGGAGAAAGTTTTCACAGCATTGCCCAGGTAGAAGGTATTCGATTAGAGAACTTATTACAGTATAACAATTATCCTAAAAACGCTGCCCCTACTGCTGGAAATAAAATTTATTTAAAACCAACCAATCCAATTCAAGCAACTGCAAATAAAAAATAATCATGCCAGAACTTACCTTATTCGATAAAACCTTTGAACCCTATTTACCTGAATCACTTATTCAAGAAAAGATTAAGGAAATGGCAAACGTAATTAATACAGATTACAAAGGCAAGAAGCCCTTATTCATTGCCATTTTAAATGGTTCATTTATGTTTGCTTCTGATTTGTTTAAGTCTATAGAATTAGAGGCTGAAATTTGTTTTATAAAATTGGCTTCTTATAAAGGCACAAAATCATCGGGGCAAGTTCTTACTGCAATTGGTTTAGACACCGACATCAATGATCGGCATATTATTATTTTAGAAGACATTATTGATACAGGAAAAACACTGAACGAGTTTTTGCCTCAATTACAAAATCAACAACCCGCTTCGCTTAAAATTGCCGTATTACTGCATAAGCCAGACGCAACCGTATTTCCTGTTAAGATAGATTACTGTTGTTTTTCTATACCCAATAGATTCGTATTAGGCTATGGCTTAGACTATGATGGCTATGGTAGAAACTTAAAGGAAATCTACCAATTGAAGGGTGCAGAATAAAACAATTTTAAAGTAAGTAAACTCAGCTGCATATATAATTCATTTATTGCAACAGCAAAAGCATAATACAACTATTGGAGAAATTAAACTACTCAATGAAATGCTTCTTTCACTCTATCAAAAAAGCTTTTCTCTCCTTTTGCTGGATTAGGAATAAAGTTGCTACTAGTTGCCATTTTCTCTAATGCAGCTTTTTCTTCGGCTGTAACAGATTGAGGAGTCCAAACATTTACATTAATTAATTGATCTCCCCTGCTGTATCCTTGCACTTCAGGAAACCCTTTTCCTTTTAAACGGAAAATTTTTCCACTATGTGTACCTGCAGGTATTTTTATTTTAGCCCTACCATCAATGGTGGGAACTTCTATACTAGTACCAAAAATGGCATCTGGAAATGATATATGTAAATCGTAAGCTACATTTAAACCATCTCTATGTAAAGCTTCATGTGCTTCCTCTTCTATTTGAATAATCAAATCACCAGGAGCACCACCTCTAGAGCCCGCATTACCCTTGCCTCCCATGCTTAATTGCATTCCTTCCTGAACACCTGCTGGTATATCTATACTAATAGTTTCTTCACCATATACTCTTCCATCTCCTTTACAAACACCACATTTTGAGGTGATGGTTGTACCCTCTCCATTACAAGTAGAACAAGTTGTTACTGTTTGCATTTGCCCTAAGAAAGTACTGGTTACTTTTCTTACTTGGCCACTGCCTCCACAAGTGCTACAATTCTGTACACTATTTTTATCTTTTGCACCACTACCTGCACAAGAAGTACATGGAACGTGTTTTTTAACTTTTACATTTTTTGTAACGCCTTTTGCTATTTCTTCATAAGTTAATTTCAACTTAATACGCAAATTGCTGCCGCGTTGTCCTCTTGCTCTAGAAGCACCACGGCTTCTTCCACCACCACCACCACCAAAGAAACTACCAAAAACATCTTCTCCAAAAATATCACCGAACTGACTAAAGATATCGTTCATATCCATTCCGCCCGGATGCCCACCACCGCCCGTTCCTGGCCCAAATGCTGCATGCCCATATCGATCATACTTAGCTTTCTTGTCTGCATCGCTCAAAATTTCATAGGCTTCAGCGGCTTCTTTAAATTTTTCTTCTGCTGCTGCATCTCCCGGATTTCTATCGGGGTGAAACTGCATTGCTGTTTTACGGTATGCTTTTTTAATTTCATCCGCAGAAGCAGATTTGCTTACACCCAATATTTCGTAAAAATCTCTTTTAGCCATATATTAAAATTTTGAAGGATCAGCCCTTAACAGATTCCCTCATACGATAAATTATTTTCCAACTACCACTTTTGCAAAACGGATAATTTTATCATTTAGATAATATCCTTTAATTACTTCATCCATTACTTTACCCTTCATTTCTTCTGATGGTGCAGGAATCTCTGTAATCGCTTCATGCTTCTCCACATCAAAATCAGCTGCAACATTTTTGAACAGAAATGTCTTCAGCACCATTTAATTGCTTTTCGGCCCTATCACAATCATCTAATATATCTAGCATCGACACAATCACATCTTTTCCTGCTGTTTGAATCAAATCCAAGCGTTCTTTGGCAGTTCTTCTTCTAAAATTGTCGAATTCGGCCATTAAGCGCAAGTATTTGTCTTTTTGCTCTTGTAATTCAGCTTTTAATTTTTCTTCAACAGACTCTTCAGCTACGGGTTCATTTAAATGGGTGGTTCCGGCTGCATTTTCGTCAGCATTTATGTCCATTGCGTCCATTTTTTCAGCAGTTTCTGTATTATTGGTCATTTCTTGCTCTTCCATAGTGTATTATAATTATTGGTATCAGTAGGCAAAAATTTTGCCACGCAAAGAAAAGGGAAAAAATGACAGATACAGCTGCCCTATATTTGCCAAATGATCAAGGTTTACCTAAGAAAGAAGATTGCCCCTAGAATAGTCAACGGACATCCATGGATTTACGGAAACGAAGTAGATCGTGTAGCTGGAACTCCAGAAGCAGGAGACTTGGTAGAAGTACATTATTCGGATGGAAAATTTGCTGGAATTGGTTATATCAATCCAAAATCTCAAATTTTGGTACGTTTGTTAACCCGTAAGCAGGAACCAGTTAATGAAGCTTTTTTCTTTAATAAAATTCGAACTGCCTGGGAGTATCGAAAAAAAACGGGGTATACTGAAAACTGTAGATTGGTTTTTGGGGAGGCCGATTATTTACCTGCACTGATTATAGATAAATTCAATGATTATTTTGTTATTCAAACTTTATCGTTAGGAATAGACAAATGGAAGCCTGCTATAGTAAAAGCAATCAATGAAATTTTTACGCCAAAGGGAATTTATGAAAGAAATGATGTTCCTGTAAGAATGTTAGAAGGAATGGAACAACAAAAGGGATTTTTATCCGCTCCTTTTGATACGAAAATATTGATTCAAGAAAACGGATTAAAGTTTGAAGTAGATATTGAAAACGGACAAAAAACAGGTTATTTTTTAGACCAGCTAGACAATCGAAGAGCCATTCAGCATATTGTAAAAGGCGCTGAAGTATTGGGTGCATTTACCTATACAGGAACTTTTGAAATTCACGCTGCACATTATGGTGCTAAATCTGTATTAGGAATTGATATCTCTGAACAGGCAGTAGCGCAAGCCAATAAAAATGCTGCATTGAATGGCTTGGAAAAAATTGTTGAATTCAAAGCCATGAACGCTTTTGATGTTTTAAAAGATTGGGGTAAAGAAGGTAAACAATATGATGTAGTGATGTTAGATCCACCTGCATTTACAAAGAACAGAGAAAGTATAGACAAAGCAGTTGCAGGCTATAAAGAAATTAATTTAAGAGGTATGAAGTTGTTGAGAAACGGAGGCTTTTTGGTTAGTTCAAGTTGCACCAATTTAGTATCACCCGATTTGTTTTTACAAACAATTGATATGGCTGCAAAAGATGCAAGAAAAAAAATTCGTCAGGTAACATTCAATGCACAAGCAGCAGACCATCCCATTATTTGGGGTATGGACAATACCAATTATTTAAAATTTTTGATTGTAGAAGTGAGCGATAAATAAAAATTATCTAATCACTTGAAATTTACCCGACTCAATGATTCTTCCTGTTCTATCCCTTAATTGAAAAATATACAAGCCCCTGTAATAATTATCATCAAAATAAATAGTAAGCTTAGTACTATTCACTAATGTGTTCGCCATTTTTCTTCCAATGAAATTATAAATTTCCAAAGTGTAGGATTTGTCTACAGATTTATCAAACTCAAATTGAATAAATTGGGTGGCAGGGTTAGGATAAAAGCGTTGAATTTTGTTAGGAGTATCAACATTTATACTAGTTGGATATAGCACAGAATAGTCTACAGTAAAACTACCGCAAACAAATAAAGTGGCTATTAAAACAATGGAGTAAAATTGCTTCATTCAAGTATATCTTCTATGAAATTAGTATAATTGGATATTCCTACCAAAAATACTAAAGGCGCTATTATCCAACTAAATGGATAACAACGCCTTATTAATTAGTTATTATCTGTAAATGAATTAAGCCAAGCTTTCTAAAGTTGCTTGAATAGCAGCAAAATCAGGTAAATCACCTGGAGTTGCACAAACCTCAGCATACTGAACAACACCCGCTTTATCTACCACAAATGCAGCACGCTTGCTCACACCAGCCATTTCAAAGGCAGGAAATGTTTCATATAAAACGCCATATGCTTTAGCTGCATCTTTATTGAAATCACTCAATAAAGGAAAATTCAGGTTCTGTTCAGTTCTAAACTTATCTAACACAAATAAAGAATCAACAGATACACCAAATACTTGTGCATTGGTGTTATTGTAGATACCAATATTATCACGCACATTACAAAGTTCCGCAGTACATACACCTGTAAATGCCAATGGGAAGAATAGGATAACTACGTTCTTACCCTTCTGCTCAGAAAGGCTAACTTTTTGTTTTTCTGTATTAAACAGTGCGAAATCGGGAGCTTGCTGCCCTTTTTGAATACTCATTGATTTATTTTTTATGTTGATTGAATATGACTCAAATGTAAAGAACAGTTTAAATTGTAAAAAGTTCTTTTATAATTGCATCTCTGGAACAATTGTTGGAACAACCAATTTGCCAGCGGTTTTTGCAACAATTTCCTCAACTGATACTCCTGGAGCTCTTTCTAACAATACAAATCCTTCCGAAGTAATTTCCAATACAGCTAATTCTGTAACTACTTTTTTTACACAGGCTAATCCAGTTAATGGCAAAGTACAGCTAGGTAATAATTTACTTTCGCCTTTTGGATTGGTATGCATCATGGCCACAATAATATTCTTTGCACTTGCAACTAAATCCATTGCTCCACCCATTCCTTTAACCATTTTACCAGGAATTTTCCAGTTGGCTATATCTCCATTTTCGCTCACTTCCATTGCACCCAATACAGTTAAGTCTATTTTCCCCGCCCTAATCATTCCAAAGCTTTAAATCAGCATCAATAGCTGCTTCTTCGGGATAGGGACCCATTCCCAATAAACCATTTTCGCTTTGAAAAATAACCGTCATCCCTTCAGGAATATAATTAGCAACCAATGTAGGTATACCAATCCCAAGGTTTACATACATCCCATCTTTTAATTCCTGTGCTATTCTTTTTGCTATGCCAAATTTGTCTAGCATGTTTTATAATTTAACTGTTTTTCTCTCAATTCGTTTTTCATATCCTATGCCTTGAAAAATTCGATGAACATAAATTCCTGCTACATGCACATCATCTGGATCAATTTCACCAGGCTCTACTAACTGTTCTACTTCTGCAATAGTAATGGTTCCTGCTTTTGCCATGGATGTAGAAAAATTACGCGTAGACTTTCTAAATACCAAATTGCCCAATCGATCCCCCTTCCATGCTTTTACAATTGCGAAATCTGCATAAAGTGCTTGTTCCATTAAATGCATTTTTCCGCCGAATGATCTCACTTCCTTACCTTCTGCAATTTCAGTACCATAACCAGCAGGCGTAAAGAAAGCAGGAATACCCATGCCGGCCATTGCAATCCTTGTTGCTAAAGTACCTTGTGGCACCAAATCAACTTCTAATTCTCCGCTCAATAACTGTCGTTCAAACTCCCCATTTTCACCAACATAGCTACTAATCATTTTTTTTATCTGCCTAGTTTTTAATAATAACCCAAGACCAAAATCATCCACTCCGGCATTATTAGAAATACAAGTAAGATTATTGATTCCGCTATTTACCAATGCTGCAATGGAATTTTCGGGAATGCCATTTAAGCCAAATCCCCCCAACATAATAGTTGCTCCACTAGGGATATCAGCAATTGCTTGTTGAGCGTTTTGTACTACTTTATTCATCATTATTGTGATAATTTTCCACTTGAATCGAATTGCAAATTTCTTTGCCTTTTAGATAAATTTTCTACAGAGTCTATTAACTCTTTAAATAAGTTAGGATTTGATTCGTAGAACTTATAACTGGAATAAAACTTTTCTTTAGATACACCATAAGATCTAAATATTTGATCGTAAAGTCGCAGATTCTCTTTCTGAAATTTTTTCGCTGTATCGTTTGTAGTTAATCTAATATAAAATTCATCGGCTTTAAGCATATCCCACATCAAATACTTCATCTGGTCTATTGGCAATGGCTCTTTTGATTGCTTATTCGAATTACAACTACAAACAGCAATGGTTATAATGGTCAACAATATCACTAAATAATTTCTCACTGTAATTCTTGTTTATATTTTGCAGCATTTACCACATCTAATACAGCAAGCACTTCAATAGCTTTTGCTTTTTCTTCGTCGGTACCCTTTTTAAAAATGCCAATTATTTCCTGTGCTTTTCCTTGCATAAAAAACTGCAAAATCATAGTGTTTGGATTCTCTTTATTAAAAGCCTGCAATTGTACCAATGATTGTAAAATATTGGCACGGGCCTCATTTTCATTCTCAATAAGTTTATCTAAACCAGCTCTATAATAACTGTAGAATACATCATGAATAATATTGTATCTGCTATTGATCAAGTTTTCGTTTAACCAATATCTATTTCTTAACCCATCAAAAACCCGCCACCCACTAATACTCCTACCCTCCGGTGCATTATTTACAATATTCTGTGCTTTTCTAAAATAACCATCCCCATTTTTTGGTGCAAATGAATCGTAATCTAAGCCGATGATCATATATGCATAATAGGCAAAAACAGCGGTAAGATTAGCAACGCCCGCGTCGGTACCTTGTACCCTATTCTCATTAAATTCTACAGGTTGGAATTCAACATATTTAAACGTAACATCGGCATCTAAAAAATTCACCAATGCAGCTTGGTAGGAACTACCATAAACAGGCCTTGCAGCTTGTACAGTTAAAGAGGCTTTATATAAATTGGTTTCTACAATACTTTCAATATTGAGAATAAAACTGCACTCTATTTTTTCATTCTGATTAAATACGTCTGAAGTCCACTTTCGTGTATTCATCAAATTATTTAATTGCGATTGAAGGGTAGTAAATATTTTTTTATCAACTGTAGAATTAACTCTACTTGAAAGTACAGTTACTTTCGATTGTAGTTCTTGAGATGAAACTATACTGGCAAATAGAAATAAGGATACTGTTAATATACTAATATGCTTATACATTAACTGTCTCTTTAATTAATGAAACAATATCTTTTGCAATTGCTTTTTTCGACTTCAAACCAATTGACTTTTCCATTCCAGATTTTGAGAAAATGGTAACTGCATTATTGTTACCAGCAAAACCAGCACCTTCGTTTCTTAAGGAATTTAATACAATAAAATCAGCATTTTTTCTAGCAAGTTTATCTAATGCATTTACTTTTTCATTTTCAGTTTCCAATGCAAATCCTATTATTAGCTGATGAGGCTTTTTAGTATTACCTGCTTCAGCCAATATATCTTTTGTTTTGGTTAAAGTGATATTGAGCTCTGCATCCTTCTTTTTTATTTTTTCTACTGCAGGATTAAATACTGTATAATCTGCAACAGCTGCACTAAATACACCAATATCCATTTGAGTAAACAAAGCCATTACTTGATCATACATTTCACTGGCACTTTGAACTTCCATTTTATGTATTCCATCAAATTGAATTTGCTCGCTAGAAGGCCCAGTAATTAAATATACTTCTGCGCCCTCCATATATAAAGCTTCAGCTATTGCAAAGCCCATTTTAGCAGAAGAATGGTTTCCAATAAACCTAACTGGATCAATTGATTCATAAGTAGGACCTGCTGTTACCAATGCTTTTTTCCCTGCAAGAGAATTATTCCTGAAATAACTACTTTGGATAAATTGAATAATAGATTCTGGCTCGGCCATTCTTCCATCACCAATTAATCCACTAGCCAATTCCCCATGATTCACTTCCATTACTGTATTTCCAAAAGAAATTAATTTAGCAAGATTTTGTTTGGTTGATGGATGCTTCCACATGTCTTCATCCATAGCTGGGGCAACTACAACAGAACAGGTTGCAGATAAATAAACAGCTAATAAGATATTGTCGCAAAATCCATGGGCCATCTTTGCCAAAGTATTACAACTTAAAGGTGCTATAATAAATAAATCAGCCCATCTACCCAATTCAACATGATTAGACCATTCATCGGCTTCTGCCAGTTCACAATAAACTTTGTTTTTTGATAAAGTAGACAATACCAAAGGAGATACAAAATCTTTAGCAGCAGGAGTCATCACTACTCTTACTTCTGCCCCAGCTTTAACAAGCAATCTTACTAGTATAATAGATTTATATGCAGCAATACTTCCAGTAATCCCTACCAATATTTTTTTACCAGTTAACATGGAAGCATCTATTTATTGATTCTCTATTCAAAGTAACAAAAAACGACAGTATTCTACTGTCGTTTTTATAATTTTTGTAAAGATTTAGCTTATCTAAATAAATCGCTATCGTTATTTCTTCTATGGTAAATTTTACCTTCCATAAATTCCTGTGTTGCAAGAATAGCCGGATTAGGCATTTTCTCATAAGCTCTAGAAATTTCAATTTGCTCTTTATTCTCGTGAATTTCTTCTAAACTGTCTGTATGGCTAGCAAACTCTTCTAACTTATTATGCAGCTCTTCTCTGATAGAGATATTAATCTGATTAGCCCTTCTTGCAATAATAGCAATAGACTCATACAAATTACCTGTTTTTTCTTTGATAGAAATTAGGCTCTTCGTTTCTACAACACTAGCAGTGTTCGCACTCATTTGCCTTCTTAATTTGCTCATTTTTTGCCGGTTTTAAGTATGTTAAGGGTTTGTGTTTTATATTTATTTACTTCTTCTAAATATTGGCTATCTGTAAATCGATCCGAAAACTCAGTGCATTCTGCAACAACTTTTTCGTAGCGTTCTTTTTGTTTTTCTTCATAACTCATTTCAGCATATTTAAAATATGACTTGATCATGAGCAATTTGTATTCATCTGATTTCTTTGAGTCTGGAAAATTATCAGATACGTTTCCAAACGCAATGGCAGCAGCTTTGTAAAATCCAAGATTATAATAAAGCTCT
>VIKJ01000018.1:0-929 GCA_008080615.1 Chitinophagaceae bacterium
ATTTTTAATAGCCGTTTCGGGTGCAAGCTTTACTTGTTCTTTTTGTGGAGCATCTGTTTTATACCACATATGCAGTTTGCGATAACCTGCTGTAGGGTGTTTATCGGGTTTTTGAAAAGGCTGTTTCAATAAAAAGCTGTCAATGTATTTAGCTGCTTTTTTTCCTTGACCAATTGCGATGGTGGCACTTCTATTTTCTCCTGGAAGCATATCTCCTCCGGCAAAAATGCCTTCATATCCTGTCATTCTTTGAGCATCTATCACAACGGTTCCATCTGGGTTTATTTTCATGCCTTCAATAGAACGAAGGAATGCAGCATCGGTTTCTTGTTTATTGGCTAAAATCAATACTTCGGCATCAATTGTTTCAACTGTGCCCGTTCCGATTGCCTTATTTTTTTCTACCTGTAATTGTTCTAAACTTATCTTGTTTTTTTCTATACCCTTAATACTACGTAGTAAATTAACTTCTACACCTTCTGCAATGGCATCTTCTGTTTCATAATCATAGGCAGGCATCATTTTCTTGTCTCCAGGAAAATAAACAGTTGCATCTGAACCAAAACGTTTTAAGATTCTGGCAATGTAAAGGGCTAATTTGCCTCCTCCATATACCATTACTTTTTTGCGCAAGTAAGGTGAGGTATTAGATTGTATTTCATTAAAAAAGCTAAATGCATCTCGAATATATACCGACTCATCTTTTGTAAATGTTTCTTGTTGAATTAACTGAGCACCAATGCCTAAATAGACCGCATCAAATTTGCCAGCCTCTTTTTCTTCTAATACATTTTTAACTTTGTAATTCAACCTGATTTTAACACCCATTTCAACAATTCTATTCACTTCTACATCTAAAATATCTTTGGGCAAACGATATTCAGGAATGCCATTCCAAAGCAATCCGCCTGGGTGGCTACCTGCTTCAA
>VIKJ01000018.1:954-6338 GCA_008080615.1 Chitinophagaceae bacterium
TTGCTTGGCTAAATGATAAGCTGCGGATAAGCCGCTAGGCCCAGCACCTATAACCAATACTCTTTTGCCAGTAGGATTGGCTTTGAATTGAATAGGCCATTTATGTTTAATAGCTTCATCTCCAATATACCTTTCAACTGCGTGTATATTGATTGTAGTGTCAATATGATTTCTATTGCAACCAGTTTCGCATGGTTTAACACATACCCTGCCCATGATTGCTGGAAAGGGATTGTCTACTACAATTTGTTGAAATGCTTCAAAATAATTGCCAGCTTGAGCATGCGATAACCATGCTTGAATGTTTTCTCCTGCTGGGCATGCGCTATTACAAGGAGGCATAAAATCTACATACACTGGTTGGCGTGGTCTGTGCGGACCAGTCCCTTCAGCATGTGTAGTTAGGTCAATTGGTTTGGTGATGTCGAATGCTGCCATATGATTGGGTTTAATAAAACTGGCTGCTTTTTGCAATGCAGGAAGAGCCAATTTCTACTAATATAATTATTATATGAAACTAGTTCTGCGCCGTTTATCAAACAATGATTTTGTATAGCCCTAAATATGACTAAAATCATATTGAATATTCCAGTAATTCCAAAATAGGGTTAAACTGCTTTTGTAGAGTAGATATTTGTTCCTTTTCATGAATAATCTAACCATTCTGGTTAGATTTGAGGATGGAGCAATATTTAAAAAGCTTAGCCATAAAAATAGCAGGTGAGTTTTATTTTGGAAATTCTCCCAAAAATCAGGTTCAATTAATGGCTTATTCTACAGATGCTTCTGTATACCAAGAAAAGCCTTTGGCAGTTTGTGTGCCCAAAACCGTTTCAGATATAAAGGAGTTGATTTTATTTGCCCAAGAGCATGAGGTTACTTTAATTCCAAGAGCAGCGGGCACATCGCTAGCTGGGCAGGTGGTAGGAAATGGTATTGTTGTAGATATATCTGCCCACTTTAACCAAATAATTGAAGTAAACATTCAAGAGAAATGGGTGATTGTGCAGGCTGGGGTGATAAGAGATGATTTAAATCATTATCTAAAAGGTTTTGGACTAATGTTTGGCCCTGAAACATCCACGGCTAATAGGGCAATGATTGGAGGGATGGTTGGTAATAATTCTTGTGGACTACACAGCATTGTTTGGGGATCAGCAAGGGATCATATAATTGAAGCAAATGTTTTGTTGAGCGACGGAACTGAAGTGGTATTTGCCAATCAGCCAATAGAAGTTGGTATTCAAAAGCCAGGACTGGAAGGGGAAATATACAAGGGCTTGCATGCATTATTGAGTAATACAGGTAATCAAACATTAATCAAGAATCATTTTCCAGCTGCTAATGTGGTAAGAAGAAATTCTGGATATGCAATCGATAGTTTGTTGGCCATGCAACCCTACACTCAAGAGGGGGAGCCTTTTAATATTTGTAAAATAATTGCTGGTTCGGAGGGCACATTGGCGTTTATGACAGAAGTGAAACTTCAGTTAATTGATTTGCCTCCTAAAGAAATAGGCTTGGTATGTATTCATTGTACTTCTATTGATGAATCTTTAAGAGCTAATATTGTTTGTTTAAAACACCGGCCGATGGCTTCGGAACTGGTAGATAAAATGATCATGGATTTCACCATTGAACATCCTGAGTATCATAAGAATCGATTTTTTATTGAAGGAGATCCCGAAGCATTATTGATGGTAGAGTTTATGGAGCATGATCCAAACGTACTTAGAGAAAAAATGAATGCACTGATTGATGAGTTGAAAATAAATCAACTGGGTTATGCTTATCCCGTTTTGTATAATGAAGCAACTAAGTTTGCCTGGGATATACGAAAAGCTGGGTTAGGGTTATTGAGAAATTTAAAAGGAGATGCACAGCCGGTTAATTTAATTGAAGATTGCGCAGTAAGTACAGATGATCTGCCCAATTATATCAATGATTTACAAGCATTGTTAAATAGGTATCAGGTTAAAGCTTCTTATTATGCGCATGCTGGTGCCGGAGAATTGCATGTAGAACCCATTATCAATTTAAAATCTCAGGAGGGTATTGTACAATTTAGAAATATTTTAAAAGACACTGCACAGTTAGTAAAAAAATACAACGGTTCATTATCTGGTGAACATGGCGATGGGAGATTGCGGGGAGAGTTTATTGCAGATATGGTGGGTGCTGATACCTATGCATTGTTTAAAGAAGTTAAACAAATTTTTGATCCAAATAAAGTATTTAATGCAGGTAAAATTACCGATACGCCTGCGATGGATCAGTATCTGAGAGTTAGTACAATCAACAACCAAAACCCTGTAGAATCATTCTTTGATTTTTCTGATGATGGCGGAATTCTTCGGTTGGCAGAAAAATGTTCAGGTTCTGGTGATTGTAGAAAGAGTGAAAAAAGTGGTGGATTAATGTGCCCTAGTTATATGGCCACCCGCATTGAGAAAAATACAACAAGAGCAAGAGCCAATGTATTGAGGCAGTTTTTGAGTGATACAACAGATTTGAATCCATTTAATCATGAAGAGATTAAAGAAGTGATGGATTTGTGTTTGAGTTGCAAAGGGTGTAAAATTGAGTGCCCATCTAGTGTTGATATAACCAAAATGAAAGCAGCATTTCTGCAACATTATTATGATTCAAATGGAGCACCATTCAGGGCAAAATTGATTGGTAATTTTAATAGCCAAATGCAAATGGCTCGCCTATTTGCTCCCATATATAATTTTATTGTAGATACGCCCATCTTGAGGAAAACAGCCAATCGGCTGGTGGGATTTCATCCTCAAAGAACCATGCCACGTTTGGCTAAAACAACATTGCAACAATGGAATCGGAAAAGAAAACAAACATCATCATTGCAAAATAAAGTGTATTTCTTTTGCGATGAATTTACCAATCAATTGGATGCTTCAATAGGAGAAAAAGCAATATTATTATTAGAGTCCTTGAACTATCAGGTAATTATTCCACCACATAAAGAAAGTGGTAGGTCATTCTTATCTAAAGGTTTTGTAAAAAAAGCAGCAGTATTGGCCAATCAAAATATTGAGGCCTTATCGTCGATTGTTTCAGAAGAAACACCCATCATTGGAATTGAGCCTTCTACTATTTTAACACTTAGAGACGAGTACATAGATTTAGCAAGCCCAGCCAATAAGGTAGCAGCAAAAAAATTAGCTAAATTTAGTTTTACCATTGAAGAGTTTATTGATAATGAAATGAAAAAAGGGCGAATAACGGCAGATTCATTTCATGAAGAATCAAAACATATTGCCATTCACGGCCATTGTTATCAAAAAGTATTGTCTTCGCAAAATAGTATAGAGAATATATTGCAATTGCCTAAACAATATACTGTTGAGCTAATTCCTTCAGGATGCTGTGGAATGGCTGGTTCCTTTGGATATGAGCAGGAGCATTTTGAAATTTCACAACAAGTAGGCGAGTTGGTATTATTTCCTACTATTAGAAATTTAAAAGCAGAAACGATTGTTGCTGCGGCAGGCACATCTTGTAGACACCAAATCAAAGACGGAACAGGCGCTAAAGCATTGCATCCAGTAGAAATATTGTACAATGCGTTGAAGCACAAATAATCCACATTTTTATGCGATTGCTATCAAAAACAGTAATTAGTGTAAAAAAAATCAACAAAAATTTGGCTAGGGTTTTATTTCGCTTATTTTTGCAACCCAAAATAAAGATATCGGTAACGCTATTTTTATGATTCTGTAGCTCAGTTGGTAGAGCAATACACTTTTAATGTATGGGTCCTGGGTTCGAGTCCCAGCGGGATCACAAAGCCTCACAAATATGTGGGGCTTTTTTATTATGTGTGCTTTATTATGCACTCACTTCTTCTGTGTACATTTGTACAAGCTTTAAAACGTTCATCCATGCATGAGTTCAACAATAAGGTAGTAGTTATTACAGGTGGTTCCGAAGGAATAGGTAAGGCCCTGGTTGATTTATTTATTCAACAAGGAGCCAAAGTAGCCACTTGTGGAAGAAATTACGATAAGTTGTATCAGCTGCAATCTAAATACAGCGGTAAGCCCTTGGTTATTCATGCGGCAGATGTAAGCAAGGAGCAGGATTGTGTGAATTTTATCAATGTAGTGATCAAACAGTTTGGTACAATCGACATATTGATCAATAATGCTGGGGTTTCTATGCGTTCATTGGTTGCAGATGTAGAATTAGATACTATTAGAAAAGTGATGGATATTAATTTTTGGGGCACAGTGTACTGTACCAAGTTGGCATTGCCATATATATTACAAAACAATGGAACTGTAGTGGGTGTTTCATCTATTGCAGGCTATCGCGGCTTACCTGGTAGAAGTGGGTATTCCGCCTCAAAATTTGCCGTAAATGGCTGGTTAGAATCATTAAGAACAGAATTATTAACTTCTGGAACCAATATTATGTGGGTTTGCCCTGGTTTTACTACCTCTAATATTCGCAATGCAGCTTTAAATAAAGAGGGGAAGGCGCATGGTGAAACACCAATGGATGAATCTAGTATGATGAGCTCTGCTGAATGTGCTAATCATATCATGCGTGCCATTCAAAAGAGAAAGAGAACCCTTGTACTTTCTTTTACGGGAAAAAGAACTGTGTTCCTAAACCGATTTTTTCCTAGTCTTGCCGATAAATTGGTACGAAAATTTTTCTTCAAAAACGGGGAGCTGGTGAAATAACTTGCTTTCGTTTGGCGTTAACGTATCAGCATGCCCATTCTTACGTTGTCAACCGATATTGGCCAGCGGGATTATATCGTTGGTGCCATAAAAGGACAGTTTTTGCAATTGATGCCTACCATGAATGTGGTTGATATTACCCATTACTTGTCTCAAACCAATTTTCCTTTAGCGGCTTACACTTGCAATAATGCTTATAAGTATTATCCTGCTCATACCTATCATCTTATTTTAATCAATGTTTTTGAGTCGGCTTTTGATCATTTTTTAATTGCTTTTTATAATAATCAATATATCATTTGCCCTGATAACGGATTGATTACCATGATTTCTGGCGTTAAGCCTAAAGAAGTAGTTAAAGTGCCAGTTTCTAAAAATGCTAATTTATTAACCATTACGGCAGATTTAGCTGCAGCTGTTTTAAAACTAGAAGAGTACAAGAAAATTTCTGCTGCAGGCACTATTGCTACCGAAATCATTGAAAAATATCCACTTAGGCCAACAGCTGGCCCCGATTGGATTGAAGGCCAAATTCTGTTCATAGATAATTTTGAGAATGTAGTAATTAATATAACTAGGCAAGATTTTGAAGAACATGGAAAGGGAAGGCGTTTCAAAATCATGTTTAAGCGGAACGAAACCATTGAAAAGTTGAGCGATAATTACTCTGGA
>VIKJ01000018.1:6345-19189 GCA_008080615.1 Chitinophagaceae bacterium
AAATGGCCTGGTTTAATTCTGCAGGGTACTTAGAAATAGCCTTAAGAAATGGAAATATGGCGGGTTTGTTTGGCCTGCAAGGATATAGCGAACAAATGCAAAAAGCTGGTGCATCAGCAGGAAATAAGTGGTTTTATCAAACCATTCGGGTATTCTTCGAATAAAGCAGTTATTCTCTTTTTTAGTTTGCCTATTTGCGAGTATTTTCGCATCCGCAATTGTTTATTTATACAATCAATTAATACTTGTAATATGGCATATGATGTAATTGTACTAGGTAGCGGTCCGGGTGGTTATCCTGCTGCAATCCGCGCTTCTCAATTGGGTTTTAAAGTAGCAATCATTGAAAAAGAAAGTTTAGGGGGTGTTTGTTTAAACTGGGGTTGTATTCCTACTAAGGCCTTAATTAAAAGTGCTCAAGTGTATGAATACATGAAACACAGTACCAATTATGGAATCAATGCAACTGGTGTACAACACGATTTTGGTGCTGTTGTAAAAAGAAGCAGGGGCGTTGCCGACAAAATGAGTAAGGGTGTTCAATTTCTAATGAAAAAGAATAAGATTGATGTTGTAATGGGCTATGGTAAAATAAAAGCCAAAGGCCAAGTAGAAGTTATAGCAGCAGATGGATCTAAGCAAATTGTAGAGGCTAAAAATATTATTATCGCAACAGGTGGTAGAAGCAGGGAGTTGCCTAATTTAAAACAAGACGGAAAAAAAGTAATTGGTTATAGAGAAGCAATGGTTTTGCCCGAGCAGCCTAAAAGCATGATCATTGTTGGTAGTGGAGCTATAGGAGTGGAATTTGCATATGTGTACAATAGCATGGGAACTAAGGTTACCATTGTAGAATTTTTGCCACGTATTGTTCCAGTTGAAGATGAAGATATTTCTAAAGAATTGGAGAAGCAATACAAAAAAATGGGTGTAGATATCATGACCAATGCTTCAGTTGAATCTGTAGATACTAGCGGAGCTGGCGTTAAAGCATCTGTTAAAAAGCAAGATGGTTCAGTTGTTGTTTTGGAAGCAGATATCGTATTAAGTGCTGTAGGTGTGGTTGCTAATATTGAGCAAATTGGTTTGGAGGAAAATGGTATTAAAACAGAAAAAGGAAAGATTGTTGTAGATAAATATGGTCAAACTTCTGTAGCCGGAATTTATGCAATTGGAGATTGTTCTCCAGGCCAAGCATTGGCGCATGTTGCGGCAAAAGAGGGCATTAATGCAGCTGAACATATTGCTTATATGGAAAAGAAATTCCATCATTTACCAGAAGCAATGGACTATAATAATATTCCAGGATGTACTTATTGCATACCAGAAATTGCCAGTGTAGGTTATACAGAAAAAGCAGCTAAAGAAGCTGGATACGAAATTAAAGTGGGTAAGTTCCCTGAGGGTTTTGTAAAAGTAATTTACGATGCTAAATATGGCGAATTCTTAGGTTGTCATATGATTGGCACCAATGTTACTGAAATGATTGCCGAGGCAGTAGTAGCCCGTAAATTAGAAACCACTGCTCATGAAATTTTAAATGCAGTTCATCCGCATCCTACTATGAGTGAAGGTTTAAAAGAAGCAACTGCTGCAGCTTACGGTGAAGCAATTGATATTTAATTGATTTTCATAATGATCGTTCATTCAAAAGACCCCATTGGGGTCTTTTTTTATATCCTACCTACTAGTTTGTATTTTGCTTCAGGATTGTTAAAACTAGTTATAAACTAGTTATCTTTATCATGATTTGTTTTTGTTCCCCCGTACCGAACAAATTAAATTAATCCGTTCTGCAAATAATTGAACATTCAGTTTAATTATTTAAAGGCATATTGTACACACCCTATGGATCATTTGAAAGCATCTCAGCTGTTCCCAGAACAGTTGTTGAATTCATTGGTTTTCTCTGTAGTTGTTACTGACTTAGAGGGAAGGTTCGTGTATGTTAACCCACTCTTCCAATACAAATTTTCTCATATTGCTCCCGATTTAAAACAGGCACATTTTGCAGATACTGTTTATTCAGATGATGTAAAAATGTGTAATGAAGCTGCAAGAGAATGCATCAAAAATCCTGATAAACACACCACTGTAACTGTAAGGAAGGCTACAGAGGGTGAAGATTATTTTTGGACAACTTGGGAGGTTTCGGTACTAAAGAATGAGCAAGGATATGGAGTAGGAATTGTTTCAATTGGGCATGACGTAACCAATACAGAAAAAGTAGTTAATAGAACCATCGATTTATCTCAGGAGCAAAAGAAAGCACAAAAGCAACAGTTTAAAACCTTGGTAAGTCATATACCTGGTGTAGTTTATCGTTGTTTAGCTGATGAAAATTTAACCATCGAATTTTTGAGTGATGTAGTAGAAGAGCTTACTGGATATGAAACTGAATCATTGCAACAAAATCGAATGCATGGGTTTAATACCCTTATTCATGAAGATGATTTGGAAATGGTTAAGAGTTCTATTCAACACGCTGTTTCACAAAAACATCATTTTGAAATTGAGTATAGATTGCTTCATAAAAATGGGGAAATAAAATGGGTTTTCGAAAGAGGAGGCGCAACATATGAACCTGCCGAAGGGAAAACTTATATAGATGGAACTATTTTTGATATAACTGCACGAAAAAGGGTAGAAGCTGCATTAGAAAGAAGTGAGGATGAAGTAAAGCGCTTGGCCCTGGTAGCACATAATACTACCAACTCTGTATTAATTGCAGATAAAGACCAGCAAATTATTTGGGTTAATGAAGGCTTTACCAGAATTAGTGGTTACTCATTAGATGAGGTAAGAGGTAAAAAAATTGGTTATTCGTTGGATGGTCCTAAAGCCGATGAACGTTCTAAAGTTCGTTTGAAACATGCGTTGGATAATAAGCTTTCATTTAAGGAAGAGTTTTTAAGCTATGCTAAAAATGGCAATGCTATTTGGCTAGAAGTTGATTGCCAGCCTCTATTTGATGAGCAAAATGTTCATATTGGTTTCATGGCCATTGAAAACGATATTACCAGAAGAAGACAAGCTCAATTAGAACAACAAGAATTATTGCAGCGTTTAACATTGGCAACCGACTCGGCAAAAATAGGAATCTGGGAGATAGATTTGCAAGACAGGAATGTTATTTGGGACGATAAAATGTTTGAATTATATGGTTATGAAAAAGACACGCCTTTTTCTCCATATAAAATTTGGAAAAGGGCCATGCATCCGGAAGACTTAGAAATGATGCAGCGTATAGTTGGGCAATTAATAGAAGGCGTACGAGATATTGATTCTGCAGTGTATAGAATTACTACTCCAAATGGAAGGGTAAGGCATATAGAGTCTCATGCCATTGTTAAGAAATCGGCTAGTGGTAAAATATTGAGGTTAATTGGAACCAATCGAAATATTACAGATGATATTGTAGTTCAGGAGAAATTAAAAACCCAAAATAAAGTATTAAGGGATATTGCCTTTATTCAATCTCACGAGGTAAGGCGTCCATTGGCCAATATATTAGGTGTTATTGAAGTACTCAACAACAGCAATTCGGTAAATAATAAAGAAATCTTTGATCACTTAATTGAAAGTGCCAACGAACTAGATATGCAAATCAGAAGCATTGTTAAGAAAACCAACAATTTAGATGGCTTGATGGCAGGCTAATTTATTTGCCAAATACTTTCTTCAGTAATTCGGTAGATCTAGCCAATGGATTCTTTCTTATTTCTTTTTCTTCAATAGCAATTTGCTGATAAATTCCACTCATAGATTTTTCTGTAACATAACCAGCTAAATCGGGGTTGATCTTTTTAAAACTAAACTTATTATAAGTAGAAATTAAGTTATTCCATTGTTTGGTGGCTTCTGTTTTCTGTAACGCGTTTTCTATAATTGGTTTAAATGAATTGGTAAGCGATGTAGTTGTTTTTTGCTGAAGGTATGCAGTGGCAGCAGTATCACTACCTTTTAAAATGCCCATTGCATCAGTAATTGTCATTTCCTTAATGGCATTAGTGAAAATAGGGGTAGCAGTTTTGCAGGCTTCTTCTGCAGCCCTATTCATGCTTAATATGGCATCATCTACTTGCTTACCCATTCCAATATTTCTTAAAGTAGTTTCAATTTTTTGTGCTTCTGGAGGCAGTAAGATTTTTAAAGCGGCATTGGCAAAAAAACCATCGGGCTTTGATAACATAGCAGTACCTTTTTCTGCTCCCAATACCAATGCTTCTTTTAATCCATTGGCAATATCCATTGTACCTGCTTGGTTGCCCTTGGCACCTCCCATTAATTTTCCAAATGTATTGGATAGTGATGATGAACTAGTATCAGTTGATTTTTTGGGTTGCTTTAATAAGTCATTTAAACTTTGTGCTGATAATTGCACAGTGCAGAATAAGCCTATTAATACTATAACTACAATTTTCATAGAATTCATTATGTATGTAAATTAATCATCCTTTTGTTTAGATGTAATTTCTTGATATTAATTAACATTTTGTATAGGTTCAATAGAACCTCTTTTACTAAGTTTAAAGAAAACAATACCAATTAAGATAACCAATGTGCCATAAAGTGATACAAGTGGCTTTAGCGAAATGCCATAGTAAATAATCCAAGCATTAATGGCTAAAAAGAAAATTGGCACAAAGGGATAAAAGGGTGTTCTATAATGATGCTTGTTAAACGGTAATCTTTTTCGAACAATAAATACCCCGGCAACTGCTAGCGATGTACTTGCACTTAATAAGAATCCTATTAAATCTATGATGAATTGAAATTGATTAAGCCAAATTAATAATAAAGCCAATGCACTTTGGGTATACACAGCTAAATAGGGAATACCGTGGTTGTTTAGCTTCTTCAATATCCTTAAATTATGAATTTCTTCACCCATAACTGCCGTTACCCTTGGCCCCGAAAATGTCATTGCACTGGCACTGCTAATTAATGTAATGCAAATACAAATACTCATAATCATGGCGCCTTTTGCTCCAAATAAATGATTGGCTGCAATAAAGCCAACATTAATTTGTCCTTTTAATTCATTGGCAGGTGCAGCTAATAAAAATGCATAATTTAATAGTAAATACAAAAGTGTAACCAGCAGTGTGCCTCCCAATAATGCGATGGGTAAATTGCGAGCAGGATCTTTTATTTCACCTGCAATATAAGTGGCTGCATTCCAGCCTGTATACGCATATAATACCCAATACAGGTTCACCGCAAATTTTCCAGATCCAGTAATTTCATGCAAGGCATTGTTGGTAGGAATGATGGATGGAATTGGTTGGGTAGATAATAAAAATGAGGCAATAACTATGAATCCGATGATGGATATATTCATCAATGTGGCATATTGTTGAAAGCGAGCACTAATGGTAGATTTCCAAGCATGCAGTATGGTTAGTAAAACTAATACTGTAGTAGAAATAAGTATGGGTTCTATGTTGGGTAAAAAGCCAGTGGCATAATTCCCAATGGCAATACAAACAATGGCTACAGGTGCAGCAAACCCTGCCAATGTAGATATCCATCCAGCTAAAAAGCCATAGATGGGCCCATATAGTTTACTTAAAAAATTCATTTCACCTCCATTATTAGGAAGTGCCGTTGCTAATTCGGCATATACAAGTGCCCCACTCAATGCAATCAATCCTCCAACTACCCAAAGCATTAAAATACTAAAGCTGCTTTCGAAATCCATTAGCTGAAATCCTAAGCTAGTATAAACACCACTTCCAATCATGTTGGCAATTACCAATGCCATTGCAGTAAAAACAGAGAAGTGCCGTTTATTTCGCATCATCAATTAAAAGGCGTTTTTCACTACTGATTCTCTCAGGCGAACTAATTTTTCTAATAGGGCAGGAAGCAATTGTAATGGAAGCATATTAGCCCCATCACTTTTTGCCATTGCAGGGTTGGGATGCGTTTCTATAAATAATCCATTAGCGCCAGTAGCAATAGCTGCTTTGGCAATCGTTCCAATCATTTTGGGATTGCCACCTGTAATGCCACTGCTTTGATTGGGCTGTTGTAAAGAATGTGTACAATCCATAATCACAGGTACGCCATGCTGCTGCATGATTGGAATATTTCTATAATCTACCACTAAGTCTTGATAGCCAAATGTGTTACCTCTTTCGGTTAACATTACTTTTTGATTACCTGCTTTTTGAATTTTATCAACAGCAAATCGCATAGATTCTCCATTTAAAAACTGCCCTTTTTTTACATTTACAATTTTATTGGTTTCTGATGCAGCTAGTAATAAATCTGTTTGCCTGCAAAGGAACGCAGGTATCTGTAAAATATCTATAAAAGGAGCTGCCATTGCTGCTTCTTCATGCGCATGAATATCTGAAGTTGTAGGAAGTTGAAATGTATCACCAACTTTTTTGATTAATGATAATCCGTTATCATCTCCAATTCCAGTAAATGAATTGGCACTAGTCCGATTGGCTTTTCTATAACTGGCTTTAAATACGTAGGGGATTCCTAAAGCTTTACAAGTAGCATATACTGTTTCAGCAATTTCCATTACCATTTCTTCACTTTCAACAACACATGGTCCTGCAATAAGAAAAAAAGATTCGGGGTTGTATTGTTGATTGCTGAATAAATCTTGCAAATAACTAGGTAAGGTATAGCTCATATTATGCTGGTTAATTGTTTTATTTAAATGAAAACCAAGGCCATATTGCCCACTTAGGTATCATTTAAATTAAAACAAAACTAAACAATTTAACCGCCTATACCAAAGTTATGCTTTTGCCAAATTCTACTGCGTTAGCAAGCCCTTTTTTCGTTTCTTTGCTACTTAAACGATTGAAAATGCCTGCTAGAAAAGACAAGGTTTTGGTGATAGGAGCGTCTGGTCAGATTGGTGTGGAATTAACATTGGCCTTGCGCAAGCAATACGGTAACAACAATGTGGTAGCATCCGATTTAAGAGAAGAAAACCCTTTATTAAAAGGAACTGGGCCCTATGTTAGCCTAGATGTGATGAATAAGGAAATGTTACATGTTCAAGTAATTAGGCAAAATATCACCCAGATTTATTTATTGGCAGCTATTTTATCTGCAACTGGAGAAAAGAATCCCAATTTGGCTTGGCACTTAAATATGCAAGGGTTATTAAATGTATTGGATATTGCTAGGGAAGAAAAATTACATAAAGTGTATTGGCCAAGTAGCATCGCTGTTTTTGGCCCAACATCTCCCAAGGTTAACTGTCCTCAAAAAACAGTAATTGAACCTACCACAGTTTACGGAATAAGCAAGTATGCTGGAGAATTCTGGTGTAATTATTATCATCAGCGCTTTGGAGTTGATGTAAGAAGTATTCGTTATCCAGGTTTAATAAGTTATAAGTCTGCACCTGGTGGTGGCACCACAGATTATGCAGTAGAAATTTATGCTGAAGCATTAGAGCAAAAAAAGTACAATTGCTTTTTAAAGGAAGATACTTATTTACCCATGATGTATATGCCTGATGCCATCAGGGCTACATTAGAATTAATGCATGCACCAGCAGCATCCATTTCTGTTAGAACTTCTTACAATGTATCAGGGATGAGTTTTTCTCCCAAAGAAATTGCTGAAAGTATTCAAGACCATATTCCCGATTTCACCATTCAATACAAACCAGATTCTAGACAGCAAATTGCAGACAGTTGGCCACAAAGTATTGATGATAGTATAGCTCAAAAAGATTGGGGCTGGAAGCCCCAATACGATTTGATAAAAATGACTGCAGATATGTTGGAAAATCTGCAGGTTAAAAGCTAATATTAAAATCTAAATCCTAAGCCCAAATTGATGGCCCTAATACCTGCCCAAGGGCCGTCTACATTTATTTGAGCACCAGATGCGTTTACATTACTGGTAAATTTAAATGGAGAAACATCGAGGCTATTTAGGTTGTCTCTTAAAGCTTGTTGTTCAAATGTGTTAAGCGGTGCACTAAACACTAAGTCTCCTTTAGAATTTCCATAATGGCCTCCTATAATTTGAAAATCAAGGGCCAGTTTTTTAAATAGCTGAAACTGATATCCTATCATTAAACCTGCACTAGTTGATTTTATTTTTCCGTCCATAATTGCATCTATGCTAGCAGGAGGAACTGTTCCGTTACTTGTATATTTAATAGGAACAGAAACGTCAAAATTGGCAAATCTTGCATAAGGTGCAAAATAAAATCCTTTCATTTTGCTCATGCTCAAATAGATCCTTAATTCTGGAGTTATTGCACTATTGCCAATAGCAAAATTGGAAAAATTAATTTCATTACTATTGATTTGATTTTGTATTTCACTTTGATAGGGAATGGCACCCTTTGGCATGGTACGATAGCTAAGAGAGAAAGAAAGATTTTTGTATATATGTCTTTCATAAGTAAAGTGATAGTTATTTAAAGCAAGTGATGACATGCTCATCTTAACAATATTCTTTCCGCCTAGTAGTTTTTGAGATTGAGCTAGGATTGGAATAAAAAATAATAGGGCAAATAGTTTTTTCATAAAATTCTTTTTAGGTAATTAATTATACTAAATCTTGAACTGTTCTGTTTTCTAAAATGGATAATGTATTGTCTCTTACTTCTTTCATTATTTTATTTAAGCCACATTTTTTTTCATTGCAATCATTGCATTTTTTATAAAAATGCAAACTAACGCATGGTAACAATGCAATGGGACCCTCAATCAATCGCATGATGGTTGCCAGTTGAATGGTAGAAGGATCCTGATTAAAAAAATATCCGCCTCCCTTTCCTTTTTTACTATTTAGAATTCCAGCTTTCTTTAATTCTAGCAAAATAGATTCTAAGAATTTGATGGGTATCTTTTTCTTAGAACCAATATCTGCTATTAAAAATGGTCCAGCACTATGCTGCTCCGCCATATACGTTAGTGCTTTTAATGCATATTGTGTTTTCTTAGCTAGCATACAGGGTAAGTTATTGATTTTTCTTAAGATAATCCCAAGACATCTTTCATACCAAAAATACCTCTTTTATTTTTAGCAAATTCAGCTGCTTTTACAGCCCCTCCCGCAAAGCCAATTCTATTATGTGCAGTATGGATAATCTCTATATCATCTATAGCTGAACTATACTTAACGTGGTGTGTTCCAGGAGCTGGGTCTGTTCTTTCTGATTCAATCAATAATTCATTCGCATGATAGGAACTGGTATCATTAACCCATTGTTTTTTTCTACTAACCCTTTCTAAAACCTGTTCTGCCAGCGTGATGGCTGTGCCACTTGGGGCGTCTTTTTTTTCGGTATGGTGCACTTCTTTCATGGTGATATCATATTCAGGATATGCATCCATTAATGCCGCCAATTGTTTATTGATTTCAAAAAACAAATTAACTCCAATACTGTAATTGCTGGCATAAATAAGTGTGCCATTATTGGCTTCGCAATAGGCTTTCACTTCTTCCCATTCTTTTAACCAACCAGTAGAACCCGATACTACAGGTACCCCGGCATCAATACATTTTTTAATATTCGCAACTGCGCTATGTGGGCCAGTAAATTCTATAGCAACATCTGCTTTTGATAAATTAGCGGTAGTAAATTCAGCTGCATTATGAATATCTATTTTCAATACAATCGAATGATTTTTTTCTATGGCAATGCTTTCTATGGCTTTCCCCATTTTACCGTATCCAATTAAAGCAATATTCATGTTGCAGATTTTTTAGAATTAAAATAAATTACTTAACCAATGCACGTGGTTTTTTTGCTGGTTCCCTCCAATTAAATGTTAAGGAAAGGGCAGGGGTTCTGGTAGCAGGAAGTATAGTTGGGTGTATTTGTAAACTCAGGTCATCGTTTACATTAAATTGTTTTAGATGAGCAGATACTGTAGCATCAACTACTTGTAAGCCCCATCCTAATATAAACCAAAGTATGGCATAGTCTCTGTTTCTTCTAAAACTATTGCGATAATTTTGCAGTGAAGCAATGCTCAAACCAGTTAATTCAGGATCAATAAATGGAACATCACTGCTATCTTTATTTTGTTCCTTAAACCTTGCTTCATAAGCAAATTTGGTTTTTTTATAATAGTCTTGATTGTATATATACATTACCGTAGGGATGGCTAATACGCCATACACCAAGGGAATTTTCCAATATTCTCCATTGTAAACCTGTCCCCAACCTGGAATAATTGCAGATTTTCTGGTAGCCAATTTAGGTATATGGTTGGCGTATTTGATGGAATCCCTTACTTTCTTACTTAGTTTTATTGTATCTGTAGGTAGAGCATTATTTGCACCAGCTGCCACTATTAAATTTTCCTTATTTGCTGCTGCTTTTTCTTGTGCATGCAAAACGGAAAATCCTATTAGCGTAAGGATTAACAATAATGGAATCTTTTTTTTCATGGCCTACTTTAACTCACGGTTACATTCATCAAATCTAGAAGCTTGTTTAGCTCCTCTAATGAATAGTATTCTATATTGATACTGCCATACCCTTTTTTGTTGTGTGTCATTTTAACTTTTGTGCCAAAATGTGAACTTAAGTTGTCTTCAATTTTTTGATATGCAGGTGGAAGATCAGATTTAGCTGCAGTAGGCGACTGCCCTTGTTTATCTCCTTTGTATAGTTTTCTTACTAGTTCTTCAGTTTGACGAACACTTAATTCTTTTTGCTGAATCTCTTTAAATACATACAATTGTTTATCAATGGTATCAATATTTACTAGGGCTCTAGCATGCCCCATGCTAAGTGAATTATTTCTTACGGCCGATAAAATATCTGGTGGAAGTTTTAACAATCGAATATAATTGGTAACGGTACTTCTTTCCTTACCCATTCTTTCTGCTACTTGTTCTTGGGTATAATCCAGTTCTTCCATCATGCGCTTAAAACTCAATGCCATTTCAACTGCATTTAAATTTTCGCGCTGAATATTCTCTAATAAAGCCAATTCCAATAACTGTTGATCATTGGCTTGTCTGATATATGCAGGTACATCTTTTAAACCCGCCAATTTTGCCGCTCTAAATCTACGTTCACCAGCAATCAATTGAAACTTACCAGAAGCAAGTTTACTAACTGTTAATGGTTGAATGATATCATGTAGTTTAATAGAAGTAGCTAGTTCCTGTAAAGCTTGTTCATCAAAATCTCTACGAGGTTGTTTAGGGTTAACCTGAATATCAGTTAAATTAATTCTGCTACTCGTGGTAGCTTGCTCAACCACTTCATTTTTTAAATTACCAGTTGTATTCTTAAGATCAGAATCTATATTTTGTAATAAAGAACGAAGCCCTTTACCAATCAAGTCTTTATTTTGTTTAGGTGTGCTCATAGTTATTCAATTATTCTATCCTCATTGGATATTTTGGTCATGCCATTATTTTGTAAAATTTCTTTTGCAAGGTTGAGGTAGTTCACAGAACCCTTGCTTTCGGCATCATATAATATTACGGGCTTTCCTACACTTGGGGCTTCACTTAAACGGGTGTTTCTATGAATGATGGTAGAGAAAACCATATCGTCGAAATGTCTTCTAACTTCACTTACAACCTGGTTGCATAATCTCAAACGACCGTCGTACATGGTCATTAATATGCCTTCAATTTGCAAAGCAGGATTTAAACGGTTTTGTACAATTTTGATGGTATTGAGTAATTTACCCAATCCTTCCAATGCAAAGAATTCACACTGAACAGGAACTACTACACTATCTGATGCAACTAAAGAGTTTACGGTGATTAATCCTAGAGAAGGAGAGCAATCGATGATGATAAAATCATATCGATCCCTAACTGCATCTAAAATGGTTTTCATTACATTTTCCCGATTGGGATAATTGATCATTTCAATTTCAGCTCCAACTAGGTCAATATGCGAAGGAATGATATCTAAGTTGGGAACATCGCTTTTTAAAATAACTTCCGATGCAGTTACATTATTCACCATACAGTCGTATAAACTATTGGTAATATTGTGCAGGTCAAATCCTACTCCGGTAGTACTATTGGCTTGAGGGTCGGCGTCTACCAGTAATGTTCTGTATTCCAATACTGCCAAACTAGCCGCCACATTAATTGCGGTGGTGGTTTTACCTACTCCTCCCTTTTGATTGGCTACTCCAATTATTCTTGCCATAATATTAATGCTTCTTGCTTTTTTGCAAGCTTCCAAAAATACGGCATCAGCAACAGCTATCAAACAATAATCTATCCCCTTATTGATTAAAAGGGAGTTAAGTTTTCAACATTGGTCAACCTAAAGGCTATTTATGCTGTTTGTTTGCTGTTTCATTATCTTTATCCTTCAATTTCAATAGGAAAATATGCGTAGTTCAGGTGCTTTTTGGGTGATTGCATTAGTAATGCTTTTATTGGATCTTTATGTGTTTCAGGCCATAAAAGTGGTTACCAACCCCTTATTAGAACGTACACGAATGCTGGTACATTATGGGTATTGGATTATTTCCATCCTAACATTGCTGGCATTGCTTTCCTTTCCTTTTATTCAGGTTTTACAAACCTCTAAAGTATTCCGAAACTATATTTTTGCCATTTTGGTAGGCCTATTTTTGGCCAAATTAATAGGGTCGGTTGTTTTTCTTACTGATGATATCCGTAGAGGCTTAATTTGGAGTGTTAGCAAGGTTTTTAGAAATACGGGCGGGCAGTTTTTGGGAGATGGACAGCTCATTTCTAGGTCTGCTTTTTTAAGTTGGGCGGGTTTAGGCTTGGGTGGAACCCTTTTTGGAACCCTATTGATAGGATTTGGCAACAAATACAATTATAAATTAAAAAAACATACGCTTCATTTTCCCAATTTACCTAAATCATTCGATGGCTTAAAGTT
>VIKJ01000019.1 GCA_008080615.1 Chitinophagaceae bacterium
ATTTGACGGTCTGCATCTAGGCGTAGTAAAATGAATAATAAAATAGTGAATGACACCAATGAAGAACCACCGTAACTAATTAAAGGAAGCGTTACTCCTGGTGAGGGGAATAGTCCCAATGTCATACAAATATTAAAGGCGATATGGAAAAAAAGAATACTAGCCACACTGTAGGCATATACTCTACTAAAAACACTTCGTTGCCTTTCTGCAATAGTGATGATTCTAAATAAGAGGAATAAATAAATGGCTAAAAAAACAAAGCTGCCAATAAAACCAAAGGCTTCACTTAAAGAAGCAAATATAAAATCGGTGTGTTGAGCGGGTACATACTTGCCCCTTGTTTGCGTTCCTTTTAAAAATCCTCTTCCCCAAAAGCCACCAGAGCCAATGGCAATCTTACTTTGGCGTACGTTGTAGTCATCGGGTTTTTTAGGTGCTTTATCTGTTTTTTTAGCAGACCTTGTATTTAAACTACAATCATAATCCTTTCCAAATGCACTGTATACTCTTGCACTTTGATAGCACTCTAGTACATTGTTAAATATAAATGGCACCGCAAACCGTTGAATACCTACGCAAGCAAACCAAATAAAAAGTATCAAGTATAAAAGCCCTTTACTCTTTTTAATTGTTTTTCTAAATAGGTAGATGATTGTAATGGCTGCAACTGATAAAAGTATTGCCAATGTATTGGGTTCTATTAATAAAGTAGATATGATTAATGCTACAAATGAAAAACCCAATATTAAAACAATAGGAGAGAGCCCCTCTCTAAACATAACTAAAAAGAAACTAAAATAAACCAGGGCCATACCTGCTTCGTGCTGAGCAACTGATATTACAGCTGGTAATAAACAAATAATACCTGCAATAACCTGTGATTTTAATTTGGTAAAATCTGTTTCTTGCCTTGATAAAAATTTTGCTAATGCTAAGGCAGTAAATATTTTACAAATCTCTACGGGCTGTAAATTAAATCCTCCACTTAAAGGAATCCAACTTTTAGAGCCACTGATATTTTTCCCTATTACAAATGTGGCTAGCATGAGAAGGATGCCAAAAACATACATTAGATTGGCAAATGCAGTAAACAATTTACTATCTGTAAGTAAAATCAAAGTGGCAATTACAACACATATGCATGCAAAAATAAATTGCTTGCTGTAATTAGTTTTTCCGCTTAAAAAGGATTGAAGCCAATTGGTATCTGTTCTATATTCAACCATGAAAATACAAAGTATGCCAATGGCTACTAGGATAGCATAAAGCCAAATAACCGTGTAATCTACACCCTGTGATATTTTATGTTGTCTGTTCATGGCTTGCCGCTATCTCTTCTTTTTCTTTTATCGTCATTCATTAACAATGACGATTTTATTTTTATTTTATTGCCTGTATCATTTCCTCCAATTGGTTTAGAGTTGGATTCTAACAATGCTTCGGTATTGGCTTTATTGTTCTCCTCCTGAATTTCTGCTTTTGCGGCAGCTTCTTCAATTGCAATTTTTGCAATACGTATAGAATCTTTTCTTAAGTACCATCTTCTGATAGCATCTGGTATTAAGTTGGTTTTTGAAACGGTTTCTACTCTTGCTAATCCTTCTGTACTGATGGTATCATTTAAATATTTTTCCATAATGAATCCTGCAATTGGCCCAGCAGCAACAGATCCATATCCTCCATTTTCAACTACAACCGCTACGGCTATTTTTGGGTTGTCTTTTGGTGCAAATGCTACGAATATAGAGTGGTTTTTACCATGTGGATTTTGTGCGGTACCAGTTTTTGCACAGTATTCTATTCCAGGAATTTTAATATATGCGGCAGTACCATATACGGTTACATCATTCATGCCATCGTGTACTGCTTGGTAAGCACTATCAGATATGCGGGTAACAATATGTTTTTTTCTATACTTAGCAAGCAAGGAAGTATCTGCATCCATTTCATTTTCTATACTATCTACAAAATGTGGCGGATAATAATACCCTCTATTGGCAATGATGCACATCAGGTTGGCCATTTGAATGGGAGTTGCCGTCATTTTATCTTGTCCTATCCCTAAGGTTAATACACTACAACTATTCCATCTTTTAGCTCCGCCAAAAAATTTATTGTATTTGCTAGTGTCTGGAATATTGGCCTTGTCTTCACTTGGTAAATCAACTTCCAGTGTTCTACCCAAACCAAATGCATTCATGTATTCCTTCCATTTTAAATAACCCTGAATGGTATTGCTATACTTTCTATTGTCGATGGCTTTTCTAAATATATCTGAAAAATAGGAGTTGCATGAATTGGCCAATGCCAATCTTAGGTTGGCAGCGTGACCTGGATTTTTGTGTTCGCATCTTACATATACTCCACCACATGCACCATAACCTCCATAACATGAAACACCATAAGAAGGCGTAATTAATCCTTCGTCTAATGCAACCAACGCGCCCAAGGGTTTAAAGGTAGATCCCGGAGGATACTGCCCTTTCTGGCATTTCCAGTAAGTACATTGGGGTTATATGATGGGCTTGATACCATTGCAATAATGCCACCTGTACGCGGGTTGATGGCAACAGCACTTCCAATTTTATTTTGTAATAATTTTTCTGCTAACTGTTGTACTTCTACGTCTATGCTTGTAAATAAATTTCTACCCGCAATAGCTACTGTATCGAATGTGCCATTTTCATAAGGTCCTTGAATTCTACTTTTATTATCTCTTATAAAACGTTTAATTCCTCTTTGCCCCATCAATACCTGCTCATAAGTTCTTTCTAAACCATTCATGCCTGCATAATCACCCATCTCATATCCTTCTTCTTTGTGTTTCCTTAAAAAGCTGGTATCTACTTCTGCTATATAGCCTAATAATTGTCCTGCAGTATTATACGGATAAGTTCGTACCGATCTTTCACTTAATACAAAGCCGGGGAACTTGTACATGTTCTCATTTAGCTTGGCATATAATTCAGGGCCAAGTAAAGGTTCAAAAACACTAGGTTTAACGCTGGTGTTTTTAAAAATGGCTTCCCGCATTCTATGTTTGTATTCTGCGGTATCGATGCCTATTAAATTACAAAGCGCCAATGTATCAGTGCCCTTAGATTCGGCGGGAGTAACCATTAAATCGAAACTGATGGTGTTTTCTAACAATGCTTTTTTCTTTCTATCGAAAATAATTCCACGGTCTGGGTAAATAATTTTTCTATAGATGGCATTATTTTCAGCCGCTAATTTATATTTTGAAGAAAATAACTGCAGATTAATCAACTGAAAAGTAATGATCAGAAATACAGCAGTAAAGATGATCTGAATCACCCTGCCACGACTTTGATTGAATACAGACATAAATAAATTGAGGATCGATTAAATCAACAAAACGAAATTAAGATATTAGCATAAAGATGCGCTAACAATCTCTATTTATTGGTGCGGAATTTTGCTTTACGGCTAAATAGCATTTCAGTTACAAAAATGAGGAGTAAACTAATACCTGTTGTTGCACTTACTTTTCCTAAAAAATACAGGAAGTCTCCAAACTGTAACCATTCTAGTAAAACCAGGTAAAAATGGTGTAGCAGGTTCAATAGAAATGGCTTAATGTAGCCAACCAATACACATGCAGCTGCATGCAATCCCATTGTGCCAGTAAAATAATCTAGGCATAAGCCAAAAGCAAATGAAATGAGTAAAAGCGGGAATCTTCCCAAGTTAAAGGGGAGCCAAATCAGGTATAAAAAATATAAGTAGGGTACAATAAATTGATGCAGTGGTGGTATCTGGTTTAGGATATACACTTGCAACCCAATGAATAGAACAAAACGGATAATATTTTTTAATACTACGTTCACGTATTGAATAGTGAAAAAATTAGTAGCCGTTTTTACTTTAAGCGTATAAAAATTACTGGATGGATCTGCTATGATGGCTGCAACTGTTCCAACTACTAAGTGCGAAGGGAAGTTGGCAGAATAAGTACTAGTAAGTACTGTATCACCTTTTGCAACCTTGGCACTCTTTGTTACATTTTTAAGTAATAAATAAGAAGGATCTGCACCATCCCACTCAATGCTTCCAGCAGTATTGTCTTTCTTTAGCATTGCACTTACTTTACTGTTCCTGTGTAATAGGCTCATAACCTTACTAATATTGTTGCTGGTTTCTACTACAACGCCAACAATACCAGCAGGGCCAATTACACTCATGCCTTTTTTTACACCTTGCAATGAACCTCGTTCTAACATGAGGTAATTGTTTTGTAAAGTATAGGTATTGCCAATCACTTTTGCAGGGAGATAAGTATACTTCCTAAACTTGCCCAAGGTATCGGCAAGCGTTGTATCTTTTTGTACAACAAAAGAAGTGTTGGGTGCTTGAAAATTATTAGGCAATGCATTTCTTAAACGCGTATTTTCTTCGGCAAGTAATCGGTTGGTTTCTTGCAGAGTAAAATAACTTCTAAGTGTACTATACCTTTCGTTTAAATTTCCTGTTACTTCATTAGCAGCTCCTGCAAAAAAAGTTTCATGCGTTTTGCTGGAAGAAGATAATAAAACAATCGACACTACCTGTAACAGTAAAAAACTGAGAAAATTAAAGTATTGCCGTATGAATAGGAATATATTTTTCAAGGCAGCTTACAATCGTTCTATCTCATGATGAATGGGAAACGTTGGTAGTTCTTCAGTGCAAGGCCAGTACCGCGAACAACACTCTTTAAAGGGTCATCAGCAATATGTACAGGTAATTTAATTTTAGCACTCAAACGCTTATCCAATCCGCGTAACAGCGCTCCGCCTCCTGTTAAATAAAGACCTCTTCTATAAATATCTGCAGCCAATTCTGGAGGCGTTGTTTCCAACGCTTTTAAAATAGCTTCTTCAATTTTAAAAATACTTTTATCTAATGCTTCTGCAATTTCCTGATAGCTCACCATGATTTGTTTAGGAATACCTGTTACCAAGTCACGACCATTCACAGGCATATCATCTGGAGGATTATCTAAATCTTTCATTGCAGCGCCTACGTTAATTTTTATTTGTTCTGCAGTACGCTCTCCAATTAATAAGCTATGGTATCTTCTTAAAGCTTCCATAATATCTGCAGTAAATTCATCGCCTGCAATACGTATACTTTGATCGCATACAATTCCTGCCAATGCAATTACTGTTATACCAGTAGTACCACCACCAATATCAATAATCATATTACCAACAGGTTCTTCTACATCAATCCCAATTCCCAAAGCAGCAGCCATTGGTTCATGAATCATATATACTTCTTTTGCACCTGCTTGCTCTGCACTATCTCTTACAGCACGTTTTTCTACTTCGGTAATGGAAGATGGAATACAAATAACCATTCTCCAACTTGGCGGGAATAATGGCTTCTTTGGATAAATCATTTTCATGAGTTCCCGAATCATCAATTCTGCAGCATTAAAATCTGCAATTACGCCGTCTTTTAATGGTCGGATTGTTTTGATGCTTTCATGTGTTTTTTCATGCATCATCAAGGCCTTCTTGCCCACTGCCAAAACTTCTTTCATATTGTTGCGATTTAAAGCAACAATTGAAGGCTCGTTCACCACCACATCGTCATTGTGTATAATCAAGGTATTGGCTGTACCGAGGTCCATCGCAATCTCTTGTGTAAAAAAGTTAAATAATCCCATTGTATAGTTGAGTTCTTATATAATTAGCAATAATTAGCGAAACTCAAATCCAATATCTTTTCTAAAATACATTCCTTCGAAAGAAATTTTTTCTAGCATCGATAGTGAATTTTCTGCCGCTTCAGTTATTGTATCTCCAAAAGAAGTTACAGCTAAAACCCTGCCACCATTTGTAAGTACGGTATCTCCATTCATACGTGTGCCTGCGTGAAACAGCAAGCCCCTATTGGATTGTAGCAAATTAGGCGGTATGTTAATTGGCTTATCTTTTGCATAATTACCTGGGTAACCTCCACTTACTGCCATAATAGTGGCAGCTGCACGCTCATCAAAAGAAATATTGGCATCTTCTAGGGTTCCATTGTCCATGGCTGCAAATAGTGCCACCAAATCGGTTGTTAATCTGGGAATAACCACTTCTGTTTCAGGGTCTCCCATTCTGCAATTGTATTCAATTACAAATGGCTCTCCGGCCACATTCATCAAGCCAAAGAAAATACCTTAACAGTAGGGGCAATTATGCGATCTTCTACTTTTTGCATGAAAACGCTATCCATAAAGGGAACTGGGCTCACACAGCCCATGCCACCTGTATTTAAGCCGGTATCACCTTCCCCAATTCTCTTATAATCTTTCGCATGCCCAATAATATGGTAATCTACCCCATTGGTTAAAGCAAAAACGCTTACCTCTATGCCTTTTAAAAATTCCTCAATCACCACTTTTTCACTAGCTGCACCAAATTGCTTCCCCTTAATCATTTCTTCGAAACTGGTAAGTGCTTCATCTGTAGTATTGGCAATCACAACACCCTTTCCTGCGGCCAAACCATCTGCTTTTAATACAATAGGTAAGGGGTGCTTACGAATATAGGCGGCGCCTTCCTCAAAATTCTCCGCTGTAAATTCTGCATATCCTGCGGTAGGGATATGATGACGCTGCATAAATTTTTTGCTAAAAGCCTTGCTACCCTCTAACTGGGCTGCTTTGGCGGATGGGCCAACCACATTGATTTTTTGTAGTTGAGGATCTGCTTGAAAAAAATCGTAAATACCTTTTACTAAAGGTTCTTCGGGCCCAACAACCAACATATTGATACGATATTCTATACAAGCCGCTTTAATAGCAGGGAAATCGGTTACCGAAATAGGTAAATTGATCCCAAACTGAGTGGTGCCTGCATTACCGGGGGCAATATAGAGTTGATCACAATGATGACTTTGTACCATTTTCCACGCTAAAGCATGTTCTCTACCACCGCTACCTAATAGTAAAATATTCATTTGGTTTTATTGAGTTTTATAGGAAAAATCTCGTTGATTGGGTTTACGAATGATAAGATTATTATCTATTTAAATAGCAATAATTATTTTATGCCAACACTAAAAAGGAAATCTACATTATGATAAATTTTATGAAGCTGTAGTCTCATCTGCTACACCTATATAACTTTTTTCGGGTAGTCGTTTAGCAATTAACAGGTATAATATAAAGAATACACCTAAAATTCCAATAAATAACCAATAATAGGATGCGCCTGTAAACCGGGCAAAAAAACCACCATTGGCAATACTTCCATTAACGATGCTTACAAAAAAATTGCCCATTGCAATCGCCAATAAATAAAGCGCAGTCATGGTGCTCTTCATCGACTTTGGTGAATGTGTGTATGCATATTCTAAACAAGTCATAGAAACCAATATTTCTGCAAAGGCAAGAATAAAATAGGCTAAAACCTGCCACCAAACTGAGGGACTTCCTCCTGCATCAATATTTTCTTGTATTAAGGCAATCACAACAAAAGAAATGCCTGTTAAAAACAATCCTGCTCCTATTTTTCTTAAGGGAGTAGGTTTAATTCCAATTTTCTCGAAGAAAGGAAATATAAAATAAGAACAAACAGGAATCATACTTATTAAAAAAAGTGGATTAAAAGTTTGTACTTGCTCAGGCAATAATTCGTATCCAAAAAGGTTTCTATCTAATTTAGCCGATTGTAATACCCACTCTGAAAGATTCTGATCCCATAATGCCCAAAAAATTGGTGTGAAAGCAAATACCATTAAAATGCGATAAACTGCTTGTACTCCATCTATAGATTCAGCTGAATATTTTTTTGCAACAAGTTGCCAAGCTGTTTCTCCCTCACCCTTGGTAAAAAAGCATTTAATAGCATATGTACTAATAAATAAAAAGTTTTCTTTCTTAATACCTGCAGGTGCTGAACGCACATATCTTTTTCTTCCCATCCAAAAAATAATGGTTGCTAAACACATTAAAACACCTGGAATACCAAAAGCCCATTCCGGTCCATATTTTTTATAAACCACGGGAATGAGTAAGGTAGAAAGTACAGATCCAGAATTTATGCTAAAATAAAACCAGCTATACACTTTGGTCATTAAATGTTGGTTGCTTTTATTGAATTGGTCGCCTACGTTAGCCGATACACAAGATTTTATTCCGCCTGCTGCAATAGCAATAATTATTAGCCCTACTGTGAACATGCTTTGATTATTGGTAGAAATTGCCAGTGTTAGATTGCCAAAAGCATATAAAATGGAAACATAAAAAATGACTTTGTATTTGCCAAAAAACCAATCTGCGAGTATTCCACCAACTAACGGCATGAAATAAGCAAAAGTTACAAAAAGATGCACCAGCTCATTCGAACGTGCTTCTGCCATATTTTGCATGGCGGGGTTATTGGTAGGATTGAAAAATTGTGCTACCAAAAATGTACTCATAATTGATCGAATGCCATAAAAACTAAATCTTTCGGCAGCTTCATTACTAATTATATAGGGTACCGACTTAGGCATGCCATTTTTAAACGTATCGTGCTGAATATCAGACATATGTTGTATTTTGAATTTTAAAAGTATTGGAAAGTTGTCACTTATCCCTTTCTTAAAACCATAATTTTCAAATTAATTGCTGCATATGTCTGAAAAAAATAAAGTATTCAAGCCCTTTGTTGCTCCAGAAAGCAATATGGCAGAACTCACCATCAAGTCTATTTTATTAGGCAGTTTATTCGGTGTTATTTTTGGAGCTGCTACTGTGTACCTTGCCCTAAAAGCAGGCCTTACTGTATCTGCCTCTATTCCTATTGCGGTAATTGCCATTACACTGGGTAGGCGTTTTTTTAAGACTACTATTTTAGAAAATAATATCATTCAAACCACTGGTTCTGCAGGTGAAAGTATTGCTGCAGGTGTTGCATTTACATTGCCTGGATTTTTATTTTTATCCTCGCCCGATAGTGCAGAATATTTTAATTACCTCACAATTTTAATTTTAGCTATTGTAGGTGGTTTATTGGGAACCCTATTAATGGTTCCACTAAGAAAAGCGCTGATTGTAAATGAGCACGATAACCTGCCATATCCGGAGGGTACTGCCTGTGGAGATGTATTGAAAGCGGGAGAAAAAGGGGGTGATTTTGCAAAAACAGCATTTTGGGGATTGGGTGTTGCATTTGCCTATGCTTTACTGCAAAAAGTATTGCATGTAATTGCAGAAACGCCTTTTTATGCTACAAAGCAAATGAATAAATTTTTTCCTTCAGCTAAAGTGAGTGGAGAAATTACCCCAGAATATTTGGGTGTTGGATATATTATTGGTCCTAAAATTGGTGGTGTGCTTGTTGCAGGTGGTGTATTGAGTTGGTTGGTATTTATTCCATTATTATCATCTCTAGTACCTGCAGATGTTATTGCTACACAATTAATTAAATTGGGTTATTTGGCAGATATAACCAAGGCAGGTGGTAAGGGCGGATGGGATCCTGTTACACATCAGTTTGCAGATTATTCTTCTGCAGTATATTATGCCTTTATCCGGCAAATTGGTGCAGGTACTGTAGCTGCCGGCGGAATTATTACTTTGATTAAAACCATTCCTACCATTGTAAAATCAGTTAAAGGAAGTGTTGCTTCATTAAAAAGTGAAGGAGCAGATAATGCAGCAGGTGTGTTAAGAACAGAGAAAGATCTAAGTCTTAAAGTAGTAGGTTTTGGAACTTTAGGTTTAGTAGCTTTAATTACTTTATTACCACAAGTGCCTGGTGATAGTGTGATGCAAAAATTATTAATTGGAGTGCTGGTAGTTATTTTTGGTGCTCTATTTGTTACCGTATCCTCTAGAATTGTAGGATTGATTGGTTCTTCTAATAATCCCATTAGTGGTATGACCATTGCAACAGTAATGGGTACTAGTTTAATTTTTTTAAGTGTTGGTTGGACGGGGCAGTCTTATGAACCATTGGTTTTGGTTGTAGGCGGTATGATTTGTATTGCCGCAGCCAATGCAGGCGCAACTTCTCAAGATTTAAAAAGCGGCTATATTGTTGGGGCTACTCCGCGTAATCAGCAGATAGCGTTATTTGTTGGTGCGATTGTGTCTTCAATTGTAATTGGTTTAACCGTTAAGTTTTTAGATAAGCCTAGTTCAGAAATGTTAAGCCAGGGCATTCATCATGCAATTGGTACAGAAAAATATCCAGCTCCACAAGCCACTTTAATGGCCACCTTAATTAAAGGAATACTTTCTCAAAACTTAGATTGGCAATATGTTTTTGCAGGAGTGTTTTTAGCAGTTACCATGGAACTTTGTGGTATCAAGTCTTTGAGTTTTGCTGTTGGTGCCTACCTTCCACTAGCTACAACACTTCCTATTTTTATTGGAGGAGCAATTAGAGGAATTGTAGAATCAAAACAGAAAAAAGCCAATACTGCTTTATCAGCTGAAGAAGAAGAATTGGGTAAAGGAAACTTGTTTGCCACTGGCTTAGTTGCTGGGGGAGCAGTAGCAGGGGTATTGATTGCATTTATTTCTGGCTCTTCTGGTGGAGAGAAATTCTTGAACGCCATTAGTGCAGAAGAAAGCCTGGTACATAGCTTATCACAGGGTGGTTATTTCTTATTGGGTACTGCCATGTTTGCTGCAATGGGTACCATCTTATATAAAGTAGCGTTAAAGAAATAAATTGCTGCATTAAACCTTTACAGTAAAACACTATCTTACTGTAAAGGTTTTTTTATGCCCACACATCGCTTTATTAAATCACTTACAGTTGTAACTGCAGTTATTTTGTGCACTGCATTTATTCCAATACCCGCTAAGCAATTCGCAAAAATAAATTTACCTTATTCAAAAGCTGGATTAAGTAAGCAACAGGCTGCTGCACATTTGCTCAATCGATTTAGTTTTGGTGCCACTCCAGGAGAAATAGATGCAGTGGTAGCAATGGGCTTGGAACAATGGCTGCAACAACAAATGCTAGCTTCAATGCCCGAAGATGAAGTGAACAAGCGATTGAGTGTGGGATATGAAGCATTGGCTTTAACCAATGAGCAAACTGTAAATACCTATGTTCGGCCCGATCAGTTATTGCTGATTGCTGCAAAAAAGGGTTTGGCAAATAGAGATAGTGTTAAACTTGCTGCCAATACACCCGAATACCGAAGTCAAATAAAATTCTTGATGGATAGTTTGGGTTTGAAGCCAATGACCGAACTACATAAGCAATTGGTGAATCAAAAAGTAATTAGGGCGGCATATAGCAATAACCAATTACAGGAAGTATTAACCGATTTTTGGTTCAATCATTTTAATGTTTCACTTACGAAGAATCAATCACAACAATTTGTACTTACATACGAAAGAGATGCTATTCGTCCCAATGTACTCAGCAGCTTTAGTAAATTATTAGAAGCTACTGCAAAGCATCCAGCCATATTGGCTTATTTAGACAATGCATTGAGTGTAAGCAATGACAATAATTTAGGCAACCCTAGATTGGCTGCATTGGCTCAGCAAAGGCTCAATAAGCAAATGGATGATATGGAACAAGATAGTACTAAGAAAAATCAAGCCAAGTTGATGAAGCAAATTGCCAATGCTAAAAAGAATGAAGGCTTAAATGAAAACTATGCAAGGGAAATTATGGAGTTGCATACTTTGGGAGTGGATGGTGGATATACCCAGCAAGATGTTACAGAAGTAGCTAGGGCATTTACCGGTTGGACCATTTACCCCATCAGTGATTATGGTGGTGGAAGTAATCAGCGAAAACTCTTAGAAAGAGTAGGCGTAAGTACATTAGAAAAACGCGGATTTATTTTCCAAGACGATTTTATGTTTAGGGCAGATAAGCATGATGCCAAAGAGAAAAATATATTGGGTGAAAAGTTTAATGCAGGAGGTGGTTATGATGAAGGAATGCGTGTGCTATCTGTGTTGAGTAGTCATCCCTCAACAGCCGCATTTATTTGTAAAAAAATAGCCACTCGTTTTGTAACGGATACGCCTTCTACAGATTTACTAAAGAAAATGACTGCTACTTATATTAGTTCTAAGGGCGATATAAAAAGCATTTTGTTGACCATGGTAGAACACGTTGATTTTTGGAAATCAGCTACCAAACATGATAAAGTAAAATCTCCTTTTGAATTGGTGATTAGCGCTGTACGTGCAACACATGCTGATGTGAAAGATCCTTTTCAAGTATTTAACTGGAGTACTAAAATGGGGCAACGATTTTATTATTATCAGGCACCAACAGGATTTCCAGATAAAGCTACTTATTGGATTAACACGGGATCATTGTTAAGTAGGATGAATTTTGGATTGGCATTTGCTACGCAAAAAATTCCTGGTGTACAATTAAATTGGGCACAACTCAATAACAATCATGAACCAGAAAGCATTGAAAATGCACTAACCGTTTTTAGTGCAATTCTTTTACCTGAACGCAATCAATCAGAAAACATACAACGTTTATTGCCTCTAGTAAAAGACGTGAATATAGGCGCAAAAATTACTGCTGCTGCACAACAAAATACTAGCTCAGAAATGGTTTCTACTGATATGTTGCAGATGGAAGAGCCTAAGCGGCTTAATGCACGTGCAAGCAAAAGTCAAGAGAGAAAAGCGCTATCAAAAAAAACAAGGCAAGTATTGGAAATGCCTTATACAGCTGGCACAAATAGTCCTATAGCACAGGTTGCAGGTATTATTATTGGTTCACCTGAATTTCAAAGAAAATAATATGACAAACAGAAGAGCATTTATGAAATCTGGAGCCATGGCTTTATTTGCTACAGGCTTTGCAGGAGGGCTTCCTAGTTTTTTAGCTAGGGCAGCTGATTCGCATAAGTTGAGTGTGAATTATAAAAAAGGCAAGATTTTGGTTTGTTTGTTTCAGCGCGGTGCAATGGATGGCTTAATGACCGTTGCTCCTTATGCTGATATGCAGTTTAAGGCAGCAAGACCTAATTTATATATGAGCCCTGCAGTAACAGAAGGAAAGCTGTTCGATTTAGATGGCAGGTTTGGATTGCATCCTGCATTAGATCAGTTGTTTCCTTATTTTACCGAAAAGCGGATGGCCATTGTGCACGGGGTAGGAAGCCCGAATAATACAAGAAGTCATTTTGATGCTCAGGATTATATGGAATCGGGAACACCTTTTAATAAAGGAACTGCTAGCGGCTGGTTGAATAGGGCAGTGGGATTGATGGGTCATGATGCTACTCCATTTAGGGCAGTGAGCATGACTAGTGCAATGCCTCGTAGTTTTTATGGAGACAATGAATCATTGTCTATTAGCAATTTGCAAGATTTTGCCATTCAGATGCGCGGCAATCCCATGGCAGCCAATTTAGCGGCAAAGTCTTTTGAAGAACTCTACGATCAAACATCTAATGGCTTACTCAATAGGGCAGGTAAAGAAAGTTTTGATGCCATTAAAATGTTGAATGTAAATACCATCAAAAATTATAAACCAGCTGAGGGCATTGTTTATCCTGCAAGCCCATTGGGTAATTCATTAAAGCAAATAGCCATCCTAATTAAAATGAATGTGGGTTTGGAAGTTGCTTTTGCAGAAAGTGGAGGATGGGATACGCATTTTAATCAAGGAACAGCTAACGGTGCTTTTGCAAGAAATTTAAAAGATTTTGGAGATTGCATTGCAGCATTTTGGAAAGACTTAGGCGCTTATCAAGATGATGTAACGCTTATGACGATGACAGAATTTGGAAGAACAGTGCATCAGAATGGAACGGGTGGTACCGATCATGGTAGGGCTAGTTGCTTATTTGTTTTGGGGAATGATGTGCAAGGAGGAACTGTTTACAACAATATTCAATCATTGGCTAAGGATGCATTAGAAGATGGGAGAGACCTTCCTGTAACTACCGATTTTAGATCGGTGTTTAGTGCAGTGGCCAATACCCATTTAAAGATCAACAACAACAATGTGTTATTTCCTACTTGGAATGGCACCCCATTGAAGCTGATGAAAGCATAATCTTTGCTATATTTAAGCAAATTACGTTTGCATGCAGTGGCGTTTATTTAAGTATTGTTCCCCCTTTATGCTGTTTGCCTTAGCATGGGTGTCTTTTAATGGGAATGGATGGATTTGTTTTTTACCACTTATCTGGACCTTCGTTTTTATTCCACTTGTAGAACTTTTTATACAGCCAGATGAGCGAAATTTAGATGAAGCTGAAGCCCTGATTGCGCGCGCAGATAAACGGTTCGACTATTTGCTATATGCAGTGGTTGTATTTCAATATGCTTCCCTGATTTATTTTTTATTTTCATTGCAAACGCAACAACCTAGTACTATTACCATTATTGGAAGAGTAATTAGTATGGGACTGCTTTGTGGAATTTTTGGAATTAATGTAGCACACGAGTTAGGATATCGGGCAAATTTATTTGAACGATATCTCTCCTTATTGTTATTACTCAGTTCTCAATATTTACATTTTTTTATTGAGCACAACAAAGGGCACCACAAAAGAGTAGCAACCATGCAAGATCCTGCAAGTGCCAGATTAGGAGAAAATATATTTAGCTTTTATCCTCGTACCATTTTGTTTTCTTATTTAAGCGCTTGGGAAATTGCCAATAAAGAAGTTGTAAAAAAGCAACATTCAGTTTGGAGCATATACAATCAAATGATTCAGTTTACCCTTGTTCAATTGTTGTTCTTATTGGCTATTGGCTATTTTTTTGGGATTCAATTATTGGGCTTTTATTTAATTGCAGCATTCATAGGTATTGGCCTTTTAGAAGCCGTTAATTATATAGAACATTATGGATTAAGTAGAAAAGAAATTGCTGCAGGAAAATTTGAAAGAGCCATGCCCATTCATAGTTGGAATAGCAATCACTTGGTTGGAAGAATGATGCTATTTGAATTGAGCAGACACAGTGATCATCATTTTATGGCCAGTAGAAAATACCAAATTCTACAGCACCATGATGCTGCTCCTCAATTGCCAACGGGTTATCCAGGCATGATGATATTGGCACATATTCCCCCTCTGTATTTTTTTATTATTCAAAGGCAAATGCGCAAATATCAAATTGCTACTGCCATTGACTAATATGGTACTCTTGAATTAATCCCGGGTTTTCGGGTGTGAGTGTAAAACTGATTTTTACTTTTCCTCTTTCGCAATTCAATATAAAATAACCCCTCAATTGATTTTCGGGAATGAGTTCGTTAACAGAAATGATTTTCCCTACTTTATCGAAAATGGCTGTTGCTTCTGCTTTAAGCGATGCAGTAAAATAATCTTGAAAAAAATTATCTGCAAAAATGCCCGATTTTTCTGCATTGTTAAAATGGGGCAATAGTTTAACTAATTCATTTTTTCTTTGTGTAAGAATGGATGAGGCTGTTAATTGTCTAGGTTCTAATGCAGCTAGTTTTACTAGTGTATCTAGTACCCTAGTATTCATTCCTGCAGTAGATGCGTAAGTTACATTTGCAAAAAACATAGCTCCGATGCCATGGTCGGTTAAAATATTCCAATTGCTTCCAAATCCGGGTAATCCTCCAGTATGCCCTACCATGAGTTTATTGTTACAATCCCTAGCTATCCTTAAACCATAGCCATAGGCACTGGCAGTTGGGCAAACTCTTCCATCTGAATATTTAAAACTAGCATTGAGTGAATTGAAATTCCAGGGTTGGTGCATTTCTCTAATGCTGCTTCTCTTAAGAATAATATTCTCTGCATCATTTCGTGGAGGCCATGCAGATTGATGCAGTGCAACATATTTACTAAATGATTCTATTGAAGTAATCATTCCGCCCATTGCACCATAAATACCATCATGCAACAATGCTTCTTCCTTCCAAGAATTATTTAGCCAACGATAGCCCTTTGCCAATTGTTGGCTAGGCACTTTACTGTATTCCCATGAAGCTTGCATGCCCAATCGTTTCCAAATATTGTTTTGTATATAATCACTATAAGGGATGCCTGTTACTTTTTTAATAATATAACCCAACATTGCAAAACCAAGATTGCTGTATTCGTATGCGATGCCATTGGCATTGGAAAAACTGATTCCTTTTTTAATAAGTTGTATCAAGTCTTCATCTGTATCTGCTAATTGACGATCGCCCCATGGATTATCTTCGGGAAATCCTGCACCATGTGTGAGTAGGTTTCTGATGGTTATTTCTGATGCATCTTTGGTAAGTCCTTGTCCTTTTATTTCGGGGATATACATCCAAACGGGGTCGTCTAATTTTAATTTTCCTTCATCTCTTAATTTCACAATGGCCATGGCCGTTAAGCTTTTGCTCATTGAAGCAATCCTAAACATCGATCTTGTATCAGCAGGTATTTGCTTTTCTAAATCGGTAAATCCACCACTACCCGAAAGGAGTAATTCGCCATCAACAACAATTCCATACGCATAGCCAGGAAAATGATTGGCTATTGCAAAGTCCTTGTACATTTTTTCAATTACAGGAGCCAATGCTTTTATTTTTTCTGCTCGCTTAGAATCACCAAACTGTGGAGCTATATAATTGGCATTGGGATTAGCAAGTGTATTCGCATTAGATTGAGCGCTGATTTGCAAACAGAGCAAGCTTAAAAAAACACTGCAAACAATGTTTGCAACCCATTTTGATGAACAGTTCATGGTTGATGAATTAGTAGGCGATTAATTTTTGTATATACGATTCCAAACGACTTTTGGCCATATAATTTTTCTCTAATTCCATATTAAATGGAATGGGTGTATCTAATGAAGCGCATCGCATTACAGGGGCATCTAATAATTCAAAACAATGTTCATTAATCCATGCGCTTATTTCTCCGCCAATACCACCCATTAAATTGTCTTCATGCAGTAAAAGTACTTTGCCTGTTTGTTGTACTGCATTGCGAATAGCATCATAATCTAATGGCAATAAACTGCGTAAATCTACTATGTACAATGAAATTGATTTGTTGGCCGCTTGGTATTCAGTAGCCCAATGTACACCAGCACCATAAGTGATAATGCTCAAATCTGTTCCTTCTTGTATCAGTTTTGCCTTGCCTATTTCCACTTCATAATAATCGCTGGGTAAATTGCCGTGAATACTTCTATACAAGGCCTTGTGTTCAAAATACAATACCGGATTGAGATCGTTGATGGCAGCAATTAATAAGCCCTTTGCATCAAAAGGATTAGAGGGATAAACTACTTTTAATCCTGGCACATGTGTAAACCATGCTTCATTACTTTGAGAATGAAACGGACCTGCACCTACGCCGCCACCTGTTGGCATGCGTACTACTACATCGGCATTTTGCCCCCATCTGTAATGAATTTTTGCTAGGTTATTTACAATCTGATTAAACCCAACACTGGCAAAATCGGCAAATTGCATTTCCATTACAGATTTAATT
>VIKJ01000020.1 GCA_008080615.1 Chitinophagaceae bacterium
TGCTGTTTAGGGTGGGAGATGGAAAGAGTGGGGATATGAAGTTGAGTAAGTACCACTTTAGTGTAATTGAAGAGCTGTACATGCAGCGGGATGAGGAAGAATTATTTTTTCAATTAGAAGAAAAATATGAGCGCTTAAAAGGCAATCACTCCATTAAGCCAATACCTGCCCCTGCTCATTTGCAAGCCGTATTAAGGCCTTATCAGGAAAGTGGGTTTCAGTGGTTAAATTATTTACGTGAAGTACAATGGGGCGGAATATTAGCAGATGATATGGGATTGGGTAAAACGATTCAGGCCCTCAGCTTTATGCACCACTTGAAAGTGGAAAAGGGAACTTTGAAAGCCTTGGTAGTATGCCCTACAACGCTATTGTATAACTGGCAAAATGAAATAAAAAAATTCACCCCTAGTTTAACCTATTATATACACCACGGTGGGCTTAGGGTTAAGGAAGGCATTGCCGATGAAAATATTGATGTGATCATTACCACTTATGGTACGTTGAGAAGTGACATTAAGCAATTTGTAGAAGTGCAATTTGATTATGTAGTGTTAGATGAAAGCCAAGCAATTAAAAATCCGGCAAGTAAAGTAACCAAAGCGGCTTCATTATTAAAAGCTACTAGCAGACTTTGCTTAAGTGGTACTCCTCTGCAAAACAATACCTTCGACATTTTTGCACAAATGAATTTTCTTAATCCTGGAATGTTGGGAAGTATGGAATTCTTTAAGCAAGAATTCTCTATACCCATTGATAAATTTGGTGAGAAAGAGCAGAAAGATCATTTGCGTAAACTCTTGTATCCATTCATTCTTAGAAGAACTAAAGAGCAGGTTGCCAAAGACTTACCAGAAAAGCAAGAAATGGTGTTGTTCTGCGACATGGGCGATGAACAAAGAAAAATTTACGAAGCATATAGAAACGATTATCGCGATAAGATTTTGGGTGTTGTAGAAAATCAAGGGATATCTAAATCGCAGTTAACCATATTGCAAGGGCTCATGAAACTGCGTCAAATATGTGATAGTCCGGCAATTGTAAAAGAAGAGGAAAGATTCCCCAATGTTTCTGTAAAACTAGAAGAGCTGGGTCGTGAAATCACGGAGAATATTAGTAATCACAAGGCCTTAGTGTTCTCTCAGTTTTTAGGCATGCTTGCGTTGATTAAAGAGAAGATGAAAGAATTGGGCGTTGATTACGAATACTTTGATGGAAGTAGTACAATTAACGAAAGGGAAAGAGCTATTCAACGTTTTCAAAATGACGACAATTGCAGGGTATTTTTAATTTCATTAAAAGCGGGTGGAGTGGGCTTAAACCTTACCGCCGCAGATTATGTATACATTGTAGATCCTTGGTGGAACCCAGCAGTAGAACAACAAGCTATTGATAGAACACACCGAATTGGTCAAACAAAAAATATTTTTGCATACAGAATGATTTGTACGGATACCGTTGAAGACAAGATTTTAAAATTGCAAGAACGTAAAAGGAATTTAGCAAGGGAAGTAATTACAGATGACGAAGGATTTGTGAAAACACTTACCAAAGAAGATGTAGAGTATTTATTCAGCTAATTTTAAGGTTACCGATTCTCCTTTTATTCAATGCTTTTCACCGATTAGTGAGGCATGATTCACTATTATCATTATAGCTTGCCATTTATCACGAATGTGATTTGATTCATTTTTGGTGAATTAATTTACTATCCATTAAGTGTAAATAGGTTATGCGAAATTTATTAATAGGCGTCTTTTTATTTTTATTGCAAGCAGGGGCAACTGCTCAACAAACTGGTTCAATAAAAGGGAAGCTAATAGATACTATTGGCAAACAGGTGCTAAAAGATGCTTCTGTAACTGTTTTAAATGGAGGGGATTCTACTTTAGAAGTATTTGGTTTGTCTAAACAGGATGGAAGTTTTTTGGTAGAAAATATTCCTTTGGGTTGGATGATTTTGCAAATTAAATTTCAAGGCTATGAACCAATTGCAAAAAAAATAAATTTCACCAAGGAAAATAGTAAAATTGATCTTGGCTTGGTTTACCTTAATATAAACGCCAATGATTTGGGTAATGTAACTGTAACACAATCCCCCATTATTATTAAAAAAGATACGGTAGAATTTAGTGCTTCTAGTTTTAAAACAAAACCCAATGCCGTGATGGAAGACCTGTTGAAAAAACTTCCAGGTGTGCAGGTAGATAAAGATGGTACGGTAAAGTCTCAGGGAGAACAAGTACAAAGAGTTTTGGTAGATGGGAAAAGATTTTTTGGGGATGATCCAAAACTGGCAACCAAAAATTTACCACCCGACATGATCGATAAGATTCAGGTTTTTGATGCGCTGAGTGATCAAAGTGCTTTTACAGGATTTGATGATGGCAATAGAATTAAAACCATCAATATCACTACAAAAAAAGACAAACGTAAAGGCTATTTCGGAAGGGCTTCTGTAGGCGCAGGTTCCGACAGTAACGAAGGGTTGTATGATAATAGTTTAAACATAAGCCATTTTAATGGAGACATGCAATTAACCCTTACCGGCCAAGGCAATAATGTAAATAAGCAAAACTTTAGCGTTCAAGATTTATTGGGTTCATTGGGTGGTGGTGGGAATGCTGGTGGCGGTGGAAGAAATGGTGGCGGTGGTGCTGCAATTAGCGGATTGTTGGGTACCGGAAGTGGTGGTGGAATTGTAAAAACTTGGGCAACTGGGTTAAACTATAAAGATATTTGGGGCAAGAAAACAACCATATCGGGCAGTTATTTTTTTAATGATCAAAAAACCTATCGAGATCAAGATACCTACACTCAAAATTTAATTCCTGGTAATCCTGATTCTTCCATTTTCAATTCCCAAATACAGAATTCGATTACCCATAATCAAAATCATCGAATCAATTTTAATATTGAACATCAGTTTGATTCGGTTAATTCACTCATCATCAGACCGAATATCAGTTTTCAACATACAGACGCGCAAACTGCTCAAACAACTAGCTCTACCAAGGGTATCGCTAAGTTTTTAAATAGTTCTAATGCTTCCACAGATAGAGTTAGTGATGGGTACAATGCCAGTATTGAAGCTACTTTCAGGCATCGCTTTGCTAAAAAAGGAAGAACATATTCAATAGCTTTTAATCTAGGAAAAAGTGCCAATGATGGAAATAATGCCAATTATTCTATCAATAATTATTTTAATACAGCCACTGCATTTTCCGATACCATTAATCAACGTGGCATTACCAATAGAGATGCAAGTACGTTTAGTACTACATTATCTTACACTGAGCCAATCGGGAAAAATCAAATACTAGAGTTTAATTATAACTACAATACCAATATCAATAATGCTGGTACAAAAACTTTTGCGCTCAATAAATCAACCAATCAATATGATGTGGTGGTGCCCAATTTAACCAACGAGTTTGAAAATACATTTACAGCCAATAGGGTTACATTGAATTATCGTTTTCAAAATGCCAAATACAATTTTAGTATTGGAACAGGTGTACAATCTGGAGATTTGATTAGTAAAAATCTTACAAAAGACAGTTCCATTGAACAGCATTTTGTAAACTTTTTTCCTACGATGAATTTCAGATATGATTTTTCTAGAACAAAAAATTTACGCATATTCTACAACGGAAGAACAGGTCAACCTACTGCGGCACAATTGCAACCAGTGGTAGATAATTCTAATCCACTCAATATTAGAACAGGCAATCCAGCGTTAGGCCAGCAGTTTATTCATACGTTCCGAATTTTGTATAATTCATTTGATATGGTTACTCAGCGGTTGGTTTTTGCAACCATCAATGCCAACTTTACCGATAACGATATTCAAAATTCTACCGTGTTTTTACCTAATGGAGGGCAAATAACCAAGCCAGTGAATTTAAATGGTACATACAATATCAATGGATTTTTTAATTACGGTTTCCCTTTAAAAAAGCCCAAGAGCAATTTAAATTTTTCCTTGAATATAGGTAGATCTCAAAGCCAAACCTTGGTTAACCAACAAAGTAATTACACACGCAATACTTCAACGGGGTTTAATGCCTCTTTCACTACTAATTTGAAAGAAAATTTTGACATGAATTTTAGTTCTAACTCTAATTTCACATTTGCTAGATATACATTACAGCCAGAACAGAATGGTGATTTTTTTACTCAAACATTTTCTGCTGAGCCCACTTATTATACCAAGAATGGTTGGGTCATTTCTTCTGATTTTAGTTATGTAAAAAATACCGGTAGGTCTGAAGGGTATAATACCAGCATGCCTTTGTGGAGTGCAAGTATTGCAAAGCAATTATTTAAGAAGAAAGAAGGAGAGATTAAATTCATTGTGTTCGACTTGTTAAATCAAAACCTCAGTATTACCCGAAATGTTACTGGAAATACCATTCAAGACGTATCTACAAGAGTATTGAAGCGTTATTTCATGATTAGCTTCACTTATAATTTGCGCCGATTTGGTGCGCAGGGTGCTCAACAAAGAAATCCTATGATGGATATGTTTAGAGGCAACCGCCCACCTGGAGGTATGAATATGATCAGAAATTTTAGGCAATAGTGTTCAAATTGAGTGTCCAAGCCTTCTTAACAGGTATTTAATGTATAAAATGACCATTTATACTTCAAATGCGTTAAATTTGCACTCTTAATTAAAGATGAGCTTAACTACAATATATCCTTTCATTACAACCAATCGTTCATTATTTGTTGAACAGTTGAGTTTTCCTTTCAATGTATTGCCGCGACCTCGACGTGGATTCTGATAGGACGAGCAATTGGCAATTGCCCCTATCAGTGGAAATTCCCCGAAATTGTATTAGGTAGAGGCCCCTCGATTATTCTTATTAATTTTTAGTACGTTGGAACAGCAAATCATTGTTCGTGTAGCAAATAGTAATGACACTCATTACGCATCAATTATTACAGATGAAATGGAATCTTCTGCAAAAGCCAGAGGAACTGGTATTGCTAAAAGAAGCCCTGAATATGTGGCCCAAAAAATGGTGGAAGGAAAAGCCGTTATTGCGCTTGAGCAAGATGGTAGCTGGATAGGATTTTGTTATATAGAAGTTTGGGGGCATGAACAGTTTGTAGCCAATAGCGGATTAATTGTAGCACCCAAATACCGAAAGAGTGGCGTAGCAAAACAGATTAAGCAAACCATTTTCAATCTCTCTAGAAAAAAATATCCGCAGGCAAAAATATTTGGATTAACTACCGGATTAGCTGTAATGAAAATCAATAGCGATTTGGGGTATGAACCCGTTACTTATAGCGAACTAACTGATGACGAAGAGTTTTGGGCCGGTTGCAAAAGCTGTGTGAATTATGATATTCTCATGAGTAAAGAACGTAAAAATTGTATGTGCACTGCGATGCTGTACGATCCTACTGATCATTTTGAACCTGCAGAAACTTCTCAGGAGTTTAAGCAGAATTCAAAACTGTATGAGCGTTTCATGAAAATAAAGCAGAGCAAGCTCTTAAAGTTTTTCAGAAAAAAAACATTCTTTAGTATTTTTTTAAATTATTAACCAGCAAATTATGCAAGCAAAAAAACTGGTACTCGGATTTAGTGGGGGTTTAGATACAACCTATTGTGCGCTTTATCTTTCGCAAGAAAAAGGCTATGAAGTTCATAGTGTAATTGTAAATACAGGTGGTTTTACCAAAGAAGAATTAGATCAGGTAGAACGCCACGCATATGCTTTGGGTGTTAAAACACATACTACTGTTGATGCAGTAAAAAGCTATTATGATCGTATTATTAAATACCTCATTTTTGGAAATGTATTAAAAAATAATACCTACCCTTTAAGTGTAAGTGCAGAAAGATTAAGCCAGGCAGTACATATTGCCGAACATGCACAAAAGCTTGGTGCAGTAGCTGTAGCACATGGAAGTACAGGTGCTGGAAATGACCAAGTTCGTTTTGATATGATTTTTAATATCATGATTCCTGGAGTTGAAATCATTACACCTATCCGCGATTTGAAATTGAGTAGGGAAGAAGAAATTACTTACCTGAAAGCAAAAGGAGTTCAACTGAATTTTGAAAAAGCTGCATACTCCATTAATAAAGGACTTTGGGGAACCAGTGTAGGTGGTAAAGAAACCTTGCATTCAAAAGGGCTTTTACCAGAATCAGCATGGCCCACTCAAGTAAGCAAAACGGAGGAAGAAACATTGACCATTGGTTTTGAAAATGGAGAAATAAAAACAGTGAATTCAACACCGTATAATCATCCATCAGAAGCCATATTAGCCATCCAAGCTATTGCTGGCGCATACGGTATTGGAAGAGATATACATGTGGGTGATACCATTATTGGAATAAAGGGAAGGGTTGGTTTTGAAGCAGCTGCACCAATGGTAATTATTAAAGCGCATCATGCTTTAGAAAAACATGTATTAACCAAGTGGCAGTTAAGCTGGAAAGATCAATTGGCACAATTTTACGGTAACTGGTTACATGAAGGACAAATCATGGATCCAGTGATGCGTGATATTGAAGCATACTTGCAAAATTCGCAAGCGCATGTAACTGGTGAAGTGTCTATTCAATTGTTGCCTTATCGTTTTCAAATAATTGGTATAGAATCTAAGTTCGATTTAATGAGCAGTAAGTTTGGAAAGTATGGCGAAATGAATACGGGATGGTCGGGCGAAGATGTACGCGGGTTCTCTAAGATTTTTGGTAATCAAACCGCAATCTATCACAATATTAAATCTACTGCTCAATGATTAAAGCAGGAATAGCAGGTGGAGCTGGCTATACAGGAGGTGAATTGATTCGCTTATTACTGAATCACCCCAATGTAGCATTATCTTTTGTACACAGTAGTAGCAATGCTGGTAATCCTTTGTACAAAGTGCATTCCGATTTATTGGGAGAAACAGAGATGGTTTTTTCCGATCAACTATTACTTGATATTGATGTGCTATTTCTTTGTGTAGGCCATGGCGACGCTAAAAAATTCCTTACGCAACATGCAATACCAGCTTCAGTAAAAATAATTGACCTCTCACAAGATTTTAGATTGGCCGAATATGCCAATTTTGGCGATCGCCAATTTGTATATGGGCTACCCGAATTAAATAAAGCGCAAATACAAGCTGCAAATAATATTGCAAACCCTGGTTGTTTTGCAACGGCCATTCAATTAGGACTGTTGCCATTGGCTTCAATAGGTATTTTAGGAGACATATATACAACAGGAATTACAGGTTCAACTGGTGCAGGGCAAAGCTTGAGCAACACAAGTCATTTTAGTTGGAGGGCCAATAATATTGAAGCATATAAGTCATTGCAACATCAGCATATATTCGAAATCACTCAATCTATAAACCAATTGCAAATAGAAGATCCACTTTCTGCCAAAGGCGAAGGAAGGGGTTTAAGATTTGTTCCTTGGAGAGGAGATTTTACGCGTGGAATTTATGTGAGTTCCATGGTAGATTGTGGCTTGCCTTTAGAAGAAGTGAAGAAAGTATTTATTGATTTTTATAAAGACGCGGCTTTTACACATGTTAGTGAAAGCATGATTAATTTAAAGCAGGTGGTTAATACCAATAAGTGTTTTATTCATATTGAAAAACAAGGTGATAAATTAGTTGTACATAGTGCTATAGATAATTTATTAAAGGGTGCCAGTGGGCAAGCGGTTCAGAACATGAACTTATTATTTGGATTGAACGAAACAGCTGGTTTAAAATTGAAAGCAAATTATTTTTAAGATGATCAAGTTATTTGATGTTTACCCTTTAAACAATATCGCTATTACCAGAGCACAAGGTTCTTATGTGTGGGATAGCAATGGTGTTCAGTATTTAGACATGTATGGTGGACATGCAGTAATTAGTATCGGGCATACCCATCCGCATTGGGTTAAACGAATAAAAGATCAATTAGAAAAAATTGCCTTTTATTCTAATTCTGTAATCATACCTATTCAGCAGCAATTGGCCGATAAGTTGGCTGAAGTAAGTGGAAAAAATGGTTTTCAATTGTTTCTGTGCAATAGTGGGGCAGAAGCCAATGAGAACGCTTTAAAACTAGCTTCATTTCATACTGGAAGAAAAAAAATAATTGCATTTAGTAAATCATTTCATGGAAGAACTTCTTTAGCAGTAGCTGCAACGGACAATCCTGCTATCATTGCTCCTGTAAATGAAACGGATAATATTATTTTTTTACCGTTCAATGATGAAGCAGCTTTAGCTGACTGTTTTAAAAATAACGGAAAGGAAATTGCAGCTGTTATTGTTGAAGGTATTCAAGGAGTAGGCGGTATTAATATTGCTACCGACGCTTTTTTAAAGCTAATCAGAACTTCTTGTGATGAAAACGGCGCTTTATTTATAGCAGATAGTGTGCAGTGCGGTTATGGAAGATCAGGGCAATTTTTTGCACATGATGCCGCTGGCATAGAAGCAGATATTTATTCGATGGCAAAGGGAATGGGCAATGGATTTCCTATTGGAGGTATTTTAATTGCACCCCATATTCAACCCAAGCATGGTATGTTGGGAACTACTTTTGGAGGCAACCACTTAGCTTGTGCTGCAGCCCTTGCAGTGTTGGAAGTGATGGAGCAGGAGAATTTAATTAGCATGGCTAAGCAAAGGGGCATGTATTTGATGAATCAATTGAAGCAAATTGATGCCATTGAAAATGTAAGGGGTAAGGGCTTGATGATTGGTTTTGATGTGCCTGAAAACATCAAAGGGTTAAAGAAAAAATTATTAGAAGATCATAATGTGTTTACTGGGGAAGCAAAACCAAATGTAATTCGATTGCTTCCTTCTTTAGCACTTTCACGCAAGCAAGCCGATGAATTTTTAGACGCATTAAAGGAATCTATTCAAGAACTTCTTCAAAATACCCAGTAGATTATGCAACAGTTTATTTCTGTAAATGATGTAAGCAATATCAATAGCTTGGTAAAAAAATCCCTTGTTTATAAAAGCAATCCATTGATGGATCAGCAATTAGGCCGTGGGAAAAGAATTGGGTTGTTGTTTTTAAACCCCAGTTTGCGTACCCGTTTAAGTACACAGGTTGCGGCTGCTAATCTTGGTATGGAAGCAGTTGTATTTAATGTAGATAAAGAGGGTTGGGCACTAGAGTTTGAAGAAGGCGCCATCATGAGCGGAAATACAGTTGAACATATTAAAGATGCTGCACCTGTTTTGGGCAAGTACTTTGATATTCTTGCTATCAGAACCTTCCCTGCTTTAAAAAATAAAATTGATGATTACAGCGAAATGTATATCAATCAATTTATTAAATATGCGGGTGTGCCTGTTGTAAGTTTAGAGAGTGCCACATTGCATCCATTGCAGTCTCTTACAGATATCATTACTATTCAAGAAGAAATGAATAAAGCCCCTGAAAGCTTTAATGGCCGTAGGCCTAAAGTTGTTTTAACCTGGGCGCCTCATGTTAAGCCATTGCCACAATGTGTGGCCAATAGTTTTGCTCAATGGATAACGGCATGGGAAGAAGTGAATTTTATCATTGCTCATCCTAAGGAATATGAGTTATCCGAACAATTTACACGTGGTGCAAAATTTACCCATGATCAAAATGCTGCATTAAAAGATGCTGATTTTATTTATGTAAAAAACTGGAGCACTTATAATGATTATGGTAAAATTTATGAGAATGACCCAGCCTGGATGCTCACCGAAGAAAAGTTACAACAAACCAATCATGCTAAAGTGATGCATTGTTTGCCTGTAAGAAGAAATGTAGAACTAAGCGATGAAATTTTAGATAGTCCGTTTAGTTTGGTTACTCAACAGGCGGGAAATAGAGTATGGGCCGCACAGGCAGTGCTTTCGGAAATATTGCAGTCGATTAAATAACGCTGATTATGCAAGTTTTAACGATCATAAAAATTGGTGGAAATATAGTAGACGATGAACAAGCACTTGCTTCATTCCTTTATGCATTTGCTAAAGTTGAAGGATATAAAATTTTAGTACATGGTGGTGGAAAGCTAGCAACAAAAATTGCCGAAGCAATGGGGCAGGAGCAGCAAATGGTAAACGGCAGAAGAATTACCGATGCAGAAACCCTGAAAATTGTTACCATGGTATATGCAGGCTCAATCAATAAAAATATTGTAGCTCAGTTACAACAATATCAATGCAATGCCATTGGATTAAGTGGGGCAGATGGGAATTTAATTAAAGCACATCAACGAGCAGTAGTTTCCGCAGAAGGAGTCTCTATTGATTATGGATTTGTGGGAGATATTGATGAAGTGAATATTGTTTTTATTAAGCAACTGATAGAACAAGGAATGAGCCCTGTAATTGCACCCATTACACATGATAGCAATGGTCAATTACTCAATACCAATGCAGATACAATTGCTCAGGCCATTGCTACTGCTATGGCTGGAACATATTCTACTACATTAATTTATTCATTTGAAAAAGCAGGTGTTTTATTAGATACCTATAATGAGGATTCTGTAATTCCTATCATTAAGCCAAGTGATTATGCCCAATTGAAAAAGCAGCAATTGATATTTGCAGGGATGATACCCAAACTAGACAATGCTTTTTCGGCAATCAGGCAGGGTGTTTCAAAAGTAATCATTGGCAATGCTCATCAACTGAATCAACTAATACTAGGTAAATCAGGCACAACTATTTTAAATGACTAACACAACTACTTTATACGAGTGGGCAACAAATTTATTAAAGCAATTGATTGCTTCACCTTCATTTAGTAAGGAGGAGCAAGCCACAGCAACTATACTGGAGCATTTTTTTCAGCAACACAAAATTATAACGCATCGGCACCTGAATAATATTTGGGTTGCGAATGAAGATTTTGATCCTGCAAAGCCAAGCATTCTACTCAATTCTCATCATGATACGGTTAAGCCCAATAAAGGATATACTGCAGATCCGTTTTTACCAATAGTGAAAGACGGAAAATTATATGGTTTAGGAAGTAACGATGCGGGCGGTTGTTTGGTATCCTTGATTGCTACTTTTTTACATTTTTACAACCAAAAAAACCTCGCATATAATATAGTATTTGCGGCTAGTGCCGAAGAAGAAATTTCTGGTACTAATGGCATTGAAGCATTATTGCCACATATGCCTCCAATTGATTTTGGTATAGTAGGGGAACCTACCTTATTAAATATGGCAGTT
>VIKJ01000021.1 GCA_008080615.1 Chitinophagaceae bacterium
CAACTGTGATCCTAACAAAGTAGATTTTGCTATTCCTGCAAATGATGATGCAACTAAATCAATTGCCATCATTACCAATTATATTGTTGCAGCTATCGCAGAAGGTTTGGCAGAACGCCAGGCTTCTAAAGATGAAGATGAGTCTGATGACAACAACAACGAAAACGAAACACGTGCTCGTCGCCTAGAAGCTGAAGCTCAGTCTGAAGCTGGTCGTGGCGGAAGAGGCAGAAGTGGTGCTGCACCAGCTGGTGGTCCTGCTGGCGGTCCTCCTAAGCGTCGCGTTCCAGGAAATCGTCGCCCTGCAGGTGGCGGAGGTGGTGGAAGCAGATAATTGCAACCCCGTTTTCTCAATTTATAAGAACAGCGATACAGAATCATACCGGTTCTGTATCGTTCATTTATCAACTATCAATATAAAATATTATGGCAACTGCAACTATTACAGCAGCAGATATCAATAAATTACGTCAGGCCACAGGTGCCGGTATGATGGATTGTAGAAAAGCGTTAACTGAAACTAACGGAGATTTTGAAGCAGCTATTGATTGGTTACGTAAACAAGGACAAAAAGTAGCAGCTAAAAGAAGTGATAGAGAAGCAAAAGAAGGTGTGATCATTGCTAAAACTTCTGCAGACAATAAAGTAGGTTTTGTAGTTTGTATTAGTTGTGAAACGGATTTCGTTTCTAAGAATGCCGATTTCGTTGCTTTCGCTACAACTATTGCTGATGCAGCAGTAGCAAATAACGTAAAAAGTGCAGCAGAATTAAACGAAGTTGTTGTGAATGGCGCTAAAGTTGCCGATATGATCAACGATAAGTTAACTTCTATTGGTGAAAAAATTGGTGTGGCTAAATTCGAAAGAATTGAAGCACCTTATGTAGCTTCTTATATTCATGGTGCCAATAGAATGGGTGTATTGGTTGGATTAAGTTCTGCAGCAGCTGAAGCTGGTAAAGATGTAGCAATGCAAATTGCTGCAATGAATCCATTGGCAGTTGATGCGAATAGCATTCCTGCTGAAACAATCGAAAGGGAAAGAGCCATTGTAGTTGATACAATGAAAGCTGATCCTAAGATGGCTGGTAAACCTGATGAGATGATTGCTAAAATTGCAGAAGGAAAGTTGAATGCATTCTTTAAGGAGAATACATTGTTGGCTCAAGCTTTTGTAAAAGATGGCAGCATCACAGTAGAAGCCTATTTAAAAAATGCTGGAAATATCACTGTTACCGAATTTAAGCGTGTAGCATTGGGATAATCTCCTTATATACTATTGAAAGCCCTGAATATTCGGGGCTTTTTTTGCTTATTACCGATTTAACTGCCGATTTTACATATTCCTTCGGCATAATTTTAATGATTCAATATATTTGCAGTACTCCTCACGATTAAATTGGCTATATGCTCCCAAAATTCAAAAGAATACTACTCAAATTGTCTGGGGAAGCCCTACTGGGTGACCAACGCAATGGTGATCCATTCAATCCTAAAATTATTGAGCAATACGCGCATGATATTAAGCTTGTAACCGATTTAGGTGTTCAAGTAGCTATTGTAATTGGAGGCGGTAATATTTACCGTGGTATGAATGAAGCCGACAGTGGAATTGAACGTGCTCATGGAGATTATATGGGTATGCTGGCTACTGTTATCAATGCCATGGCCATGCAGGCGATGTTAGAAAAAATTGGCGTGTATACTCGTTTACAAAGTGCCATTAATATGGAGCAGGTAGCAGAACCTTATATCCGCAGAAAAGCACTGCGTCATTTAGAAAAAGGCAGGGTGGTTATTTTTGGAGCAGGTACGGGTAATCCTTATTTTACTACCGATACTGCGGGTTCATTAAGAGCAATTGAAATGAAGGCCGATGTAATTTTAAAAGGAACTAGGGTAGATGGGGTTTACAACGCCGATCCTGAAAAAGATCCTACTGCTGTGAAGTTCGAAAAAATCTCTTTCCAAGATTGTATAGATAAAAAATTGAAAGTGATGGATATGACCGCTTTCACGCTTTGTATGGAAAACAAATTACCCATTATTGTATTTGATATGAATAGACCGGGTAATTTAATGCAGGTGGTTCAAGGGTCCAATGTAGGTACGCTGGTTAGCTAAAGCAGGCGGCTAGTTGGTTGTTGACCCGTTCGTGTAAAATTACCTGTAATTCAATGATCCTTGCATAATTTCATGCAGCATGACAAAGTATTCTATTTGCTCCTTTTTTGCAGCACTATTTTTATTAAATGTAAACGCACAGGGTAAGCTTACATTGCAGGATGCGCTTTCCATTGCGCTGAATAAAAGCTACAATATTCAATTAGCAAAAGACAATGTGGAAATTGCCAATATCAATAATCATATTGGTGTGGCAGGAGGGTTGCCTGTTGTAAATGCGCAGGCAATAGATAATGAACAAGTAACCAGTATCAATCAAAAATTTCCCGATGCTTCACGTGATGTAAAAAGGAGCGGTGTAAGTGCCAATAACCTTACCGCATCTGTAACTGGTAGCATTTTATTGTACAATGGATTTAGGGTAAAAGCTGCCAAACAAAGATTGCAAGAATTAGCAGGGCTTAACCAAGATTTATTGAATGCCCAAATTCAAAACACCCTAGCTGCAGTAACAACTGGTTATTACAATGTGGTTCGTCATCAATATTTTTTAAAAAGTATTCAGCAATCGGTAGAAGTATCAAAACAAAGATTGGATATTTTAAAAAATAGAAAAGAAGTTGGCTTGGCCAATAACGCAGATATTTTTCAAGCCCAATTAGATTTAAATACCCTGGTTCAATCGCAACAACAGCAGCAATTGGTAATTGATCAGAGCAAAACAGATTTATTGAATTTGATTTTTGTTAATCCAGATTCTGCTATTACTATTACCGATACTATTTTAATTGACCCTGCCATTCGCCTTGCTGAGATAAAATCGGCTGCTTTAAAAAATCCACAAATTATTGCAGCAGAACAACAGATTAAAGTAAATGAAATGTTAGAGCGGGAAGTGGCTGCTTTGCGTTCTCCATCATTTAGAGCTACAACTGGGTTTAATGTAAGCAATACAAGTAGTGCTGCGGGTTTCATTTTGTTAAACCAGAGTTATGGCCCTACTGTTGGATTGAATTTAAGTATTCCAATATACAATGGAAGCATATTTAAGCGTCAACAAAAAGTAGCTGAAGTAAATACCAGAATTGCTAAAACACAAAGAGATAATTTTTTGCTTACGGTTGAAACGGGTGTAACAAGAACCTATCAAACCTATACCAGTACTATTGCGCAATTAAATACAGCCAAAGAGAATTACGCACTTTCTATTGAGTTACTCAAATTGGTAATGCAAAGATTCGAGTTAGGGCAAGCCACCATTATAGATGTAAGAGTGGCACAACAAAGTTTTGAAACGGAGTCTTTTAAAATAGCGAATCTATCTTTTACTGCTAAAGTAGCCGAGATAGAATTGAAGCGCTTGGCCAATCTATTGCAACCATAAATTTCTACCTCCTCCCTCATTCTCTTTAATAAATAGTTATCTTGCTGTTACAATAAACGTACAGCTGTGCAACCCACTATACAATCTAAACTTCCTAATGTAGGTACTACTATTTTTACGGTGATGAGTCAATTGGCTGTTGAACACGGTGCAGTTAATTTGGGTCAGGGCTTCCCCGATTTTCCTATGAGCGAAGCGCTTACAGGCTTGGTTTCAAAAGCCATGCAAGACGGGAACAATCAGTATGTACATATGAATGGATACCCTGCATTGCGAGTAGCATTGGCAGAAAAAGCGGCAGCATTGTACAAGAGTATCATTAATGCGGAAACAGATATTACCATTACACCTGGCGGCACTTATGCCATATATACAGCACTTACTACCGTATTGCAGCCAGGTGATGAAGTAATTGTATTTGAGCCAGCCTATGATTGTTATATTCCTACCATTGAATTAAATGGCGCAGTAGCAGTTACTATTGCATTGGAGTATCCTAACTATTCTATTCCTTGGGACATAGTGCGTTCAAAAATTACTAAGCACACGAGGATGATCATGATCAATTCTCCGCATAATCCAACTGGTGCTGTATTAAGCGAAGCAGATATGAAGGAGTTATCGGCTATCGTTGCAGATACCAATATCATTATTTTAAGTGATGAAGTATATGAGCATTTAATATTTGATGGGATAGAACACCAAAGTATCTTTAAGTATCCCGAATTATTCAACAGAAGTTTTGTGTGTTTTTCATTTGGGAAAACCTATCACTGTACAGGATGGAAACTGGGCTATTGTATTGCCCCTGCAATGTTGATGAAAGAATTTAGAAAAGTGCATCAGTTTAATTGCTTTACCTGTGATACGCCTAAACAAATTGCGCTAGCTACTTATTTAAGTAATCAAGAAGCTTATTTAACCTTGGGTAGTTTTATGCAGCAGAAAAGGGATTTCTTTAGAAACTTAATGAAAAATACTCCGTTTACCTGCATACCTTCTCACGGTAGTTATTTTGAATGTTACAGTTATGCAGGCTTTAGCAATGAAACGGATAAGGCCTTAGCCATAAGGCTTACTAAAGAATATGGAATTGCTACCATACCCGTTTCTGCATTTTATCAAAATGGAGAAGACAATAAAGTGTTGCGGTTTTGCTTTGCAAAAAAAGAAGCAACCTTAGAAAAAGCTGTTTTACAACTACAAAAACTCTAATTACACCTAAAAATTGATTGGTGCTATCCGTATTTATACGGATAAAAGGAATGTTAAACTCCCTTAGATTTACGGCCTGGTAATCTGGGGGGATTATCACTTGTGCTTTTTTGGGTAGATAGCAATATCTACTCAAAAAGCACATTTTATGGAATGAATCTATTTTATAATTAATATTCCAACTACTTTATGAGCAATCCCATTTCACTACAAAAAGGGGTTAGTATGACAACCTTGTACAGAATTCAAAAAGAAGAAATTTTATTACCCGAATTTCGTGAGAAGGGAATTTTACCAATTTGCGAAACTTTTAGCAAAGCCAATATTGAGGCATTATTAGCCAAATCGGGTTGTGAACAATTGCGTATTTACTATGGTATGGATGCCGATTTTAAAATGCATGCCATTTTGGTGGCGGTTAACGCGAATGATGAAGATATACTACCTACGCTTCAAGTGGGTGTTACAGATGATGAACCCTATCTTTGGGAAGATGCTAAAAGATGCCCGCCAGAGTGCCCACCAGTATCTCCTTTAAATGCTTGAATGAACACATTAAATGAACTATCTATTAATTGAAATTCTTAGTTACTCCATTGGTGTTAGTGCTTTTATTGCCTTATTTAAATGGAAAAGTATTCAAAAACGGGACTATTTTTTTATTGCATTTTTATGGGTAGGACTATTGAGTGAATTTATTTCTACTTTTTGCATACAGTTATTTAAAACCAATGCAGTAACTAGCAATATTTATATTTTCATTTCTACTTTGCTCCTTTTCATGCAGTTTAATAGGTGGGGATTATTTGATAAATATAAACAGCTGTATTTATTTATTATTGCGATTACTTCTGCTTTTTGGTTTTGGGAAAATTTTATTTATTCGAGTATATTTTACTTTGGCTCTTTCTCTAGAATTTTAAATGGCTTCTTTATTGTATTAATGAGTATACATTTATTGAATATATTAATTAACCAAGAAAATACTACCCTTACCAAAAATCCTATTTTCTTAATTTGCATTTCATTTATACTCTTCTATACCCTAAAAATATTAGTAGAGATTTTTTGGATTTATGGGTTAAATGCCAGTAATGATTTTAGGCAATCGATATATAGAATCGTTACTTATGTTAACTTGGTAGTGAATATTTTTTACGCAATAGCTGTATTATGGATGCCCAAGAAGCGAGAATTTACCTGGCAGTAATTATTTCTGTTACATTAATAGGAGTAATTCTTAGTTACTTGGCTATTCTTATTATACGGCAGCAAAGGAAAAACTTAGAATTACAAAAAATGGCTGCCTTAGCAGAAATTGCTTCCATGGAAAAAGAGCGAGCCAGAATTGCAGCAGATTTGCATGATGAACTAGGTCCCATTCTTTCGGTAATTAAATTTAGAATTGATGGAGCTGCTACTCAGCCAAACGCTGTTAAGGAAGAATTGGTAATGGCGAGTAAGCAAATTGATCAAGTAATTGAGAAATTAAGAACTATATCTAATGATCTATTGCCTGTTGTATTACAACGAAAAGGCCCGATTTCTGCTATTGAAGTATTGATTGAGCAACTGAATGTACAAAACGGCCCCATCATTGATATTATATACCCTGCCCATTTAATCATCAACGAAGATCATGGTATTCAAATTTATCGGATTGTATTCGAAGCAATTAATAACTGCATCAAATATGCGGCTGCCACCAAAATGCAAATTATTTTTAAAGAAGAGAAAAAACAATTGAAACTGATTTGCCAAGACAATGGTAAGGGAATGGAAATACCCGAACCATTTCAACAAAATGGAGGTAGAGGATTAGTGAGTATGAAAAACAGAACAGCTTTAATGAATGGTATTTTTACTATCGAATCTGAAATAGGAAAAGGAACACTCCTGCAATTTGAAATACCCTTATAATGTCCAAAAAGCAAAAGCTCCCCATCAGAATTGTAATTGCCGATGACCACCAAATATTTAGGGAGGGTTTTAAACTTTTATTAAACAATCAGCCAGAACTATTATTGGTAGGCGAAGCAGACAATGGAAAATCATTGCTTAAGCTTATAGAAGAAACACTTCCTGATATAGCATTTGTAGATATCAAAATGCCTGAAATGGATGGCATTGAAGCTTGTAAAATTATTAAAACCCAAATGTTCGAAACCAAGGTAATAGCATTAACCATGTTTAATGAAGATTACCTGATAATAGAAATGTTAGAAGCAGGTGCCTATGGTTATTTATTAAAAAATACCAATAGAGATGAATTGCTCAACGCTGCTAAAGCAGTTCAGGAAGGCAAAAATTATTATTGCTCTAGCACTTCTAATAAATTAGTTAAACTAATTGCTACCAATCGTTTTCATCCGCACAGGCAGCTTAAGGCCAATAAATTATCTGTAAGGGAAACAGAGATTCTTAAAATGGTTTGTGAGCAAATGACCAATAAAGAAATAGGAGAGAAATTAGGTATCAGCAATAGAACGGTAGAGAGCTATCGAGAAACTTTGTTACAAAAAACAGCATCTAAAAATGCCATTGGATTGGTTGTTTACGCAATACGCAATGGCATTTTTAAAATTTGATCTTACCACTTTCCATCCCCATCCAGCAAATTGCCTATTCCGCCCAAAATGCTTCCTTCTTCTCTTCTATTGGTTGTTGCATATTGTAAAATTCTTCCAGCCAACCTGCTTATAGGCAAAGTTTGAATCCAAACAATACCCGGGCCAGTTAATGAAGCAAAGAACAATCCCTCGCCTCCAAAAATGGTATTTTTAATTCCACCTACAAATTGAATATCATAGTTCACATTAGAGGTGAATCCTACAATACAGCCAGTATCTACTTTCAAAACCTCACCAGGATGTAATTCTTTTTTTACTACATGCCCACAAGCATGTAAAAATGCCATCCCATCACCTTGTAGTTTTTCCATGATAAAACCTTCACCTCCAAATAATCCGGTGCCCAGTTTTCTTTGAAATTCAATGCCCACACTTACGCCTTTGGCGGCGCATAAGAAAGCATCTTTTTGACAAATCACTTTGTTGTTGAACAAGGATAAATCTAGTGGAATAATTTTACCAGGATAGGGTGAGGCAAAACTGACCCTTCTTTTTCCCTGATTAATATTGGTAAATGCAGTCATAAATAGGTTTTCACCTACCAATACCCGCTTTCCTGCATTTAATAGTTTACTTAAGATGCTATTATTCTGTTGTTGGCTACCATCTCCAAACAAGGTTTCCATGGTAATGCCATCATCCATCATCATAAAAGCGCCAGGCTCGGCAATAGCAGTTTCGTTGTAGTCTAATTCTACTTCTACATATTGCATTTCTTCACCAAAAATTTTAAAATCTATTTCGTGGTTTTGCATAATTGTATTTTTTTCAAATTTGATATTTAATTGACGTATAAACAATCAATTTATTATGAATCGAATGTTTTCTTGTTTGAAAGGTAATTTTTGATGTAAAAAAATACCCAGCTAAATTAAATAGCTGGGTATCAATTTAATCAAAAAACTGCTATTATGCTTTTCCTGTTGTAGGCTTTAATTGACCCATCCAAACTTTTTTACCTTGTAGTTTTTTAACTCCAAATAATATTCCTACTAAGATAAAGAAGAACGGTCCTAGGAATCCTAACAATGCTACAAATTTAGTTCCATAAAAACGTTCCATCGGTCTTCTCAATCTCTCAGAAATCACATACATACTAGGTACCATGATCAATGTTAAGAAGAAAGAGAAAATTAAACCAAATATGATGGTCCAGCTCAATGGTCCCCAAAATACTACACTATCTCCACCAATAAAGATTTTTGGATCTAAGTGTTGAAACATAGAAACGAAATCTATATTAAATCCGATAGCGAGTGGCAGCAATCCTAAAATAGTAGCCAAGGCAGTTAATAGAACAGGTATAATTCTAATCTTACCTGCTTGAATAGCCGCTTCTCTGGTTTTAAACCCTCTGCCTCTTAGCTCATCGGTAAATTCAATTAATAGAATACCATTTTTAATTACGATACCTGCTAATCCTATTACACCCACACCTACCATGATGGTAGCCATACTCATTCCTGTAATTGCATATCCCATGAATACACCAATAATAGAGAAGAAGATTTCTGTAAGTACAATAAATGGTTTACTTAAACTATTAAACTGCAATACTAAAATTAAGAAGATGATTAACAATGCCGAAACCATTGATACCCCAAGGAAAGACAATGTTTCTGCCTGTTGCTCACTTTCACCGGTTTGTTTAATGGTAATATCTGCAGGTAATTGTGTTTTAGATTTAAAGTCGTCAATGATTTTTTTAAGCGCTGCATTAATTACAGGCGTTAAAGATGGATCAGTAACATTGCTTTGAATTTGAATGGTTCTTTTCAAGTTCTTTCTTTTTACACCACCTGTAGTGTTGGTGTAATCTACTTTTGCAACACTATTTACGGGTATCTGTTTAATTTGCCCAGAGTTGAAATCTCTGAAAACAATGCGCATATTCATCAGGTCACTGATATTGTTGCGTTTTAAATCTTGATACCTCAGTTGAATTTTATATTCGTCTTCGCCATCTTTTAATTTACTTACCTCTTTACCAAATACAGCTGTTCTTAATTCCATGCCTATTTGTGCTGTACTTAATCCTTCGGCCAAAGCGCGTTCTCTATCTATATTAATGGTAATTTCTGGATTGGTTAAATCTATATCCATTACCATATTTTGTACACCTTCTACTCTGTTGGTATCTAAATGATTTTGTAAATCATACGCAGCTTTTGCAATTGATTCAAAATTATCACCAGCAATTTCAATATTTACTGGAGGATCTGTTGGAGGACCACCAGCTTCCTGCTCCACTCCAATAGATGCGCCAGGTATACCCGTCATTGCTTTGCGGAATTCATCTAAATAAGGGGCACTACTTTTACCATGTCTTTTTTCGAATTCAACAAAAGACACTTGTATTCTGCCTAAATTAGATTGCGTACTTCTGTTATTGTCTCTTGGATTATTGGCGCTTACTGCAACATTTGAAATTACACTTTCTACTATGCTACCTTCTACTCCTGGTTTGTTGGCATCTCCCAAAATAGTATATACCCTATTTTCTAATACGCGTACAACCGAATCGGTTTTTTGTACACTGGTACCAATAGGCATTTTTAAATATACGTATGCAAAATTGGGATCTCCACTAGGGAAGAATGGTTTAGGGTTATTACGCGCAATTAATAGCGCCAATGAGATAGGGAATAGTAAAAACAATCCTACCATCAACCAACCTGGTCTATGACCTACTAAGATCCAACGCAATAGTTTTTCGTACTTATTCATGAAGCCAGGTAATAGTCTTTCCTGAAACAAGTGAATAATACTTCTCAATACATAGCGCTCTAAAATTACCAGTAGATCTATGAAAATTAAGAGGTTCCCAAATCCATGCCAGCCAGCTAAATTAAATAAGATACCAAAGCCTATGAATGCCCAAAACCACCATTTTTTAAAGGAAGCATTTTTGGGTTCTTCAAATTCTCTGCCCTCTGGTTTCATAAAACTTACCGCAAAAACAGGATTGATGATAAATGCAACAATTAATGATGCTGTTAATGTTAAAATGAGCATCACGGGTAAATAAATCATGAACTTACCAATCAATCCCTTCCACAATAGTAGTGGGAAGAAAGGAGCCAATGTTGTTGCTGTACCAGCAAGCACCGGAATAAATACTTCTCCTGCTGCTTCCTTGGCCGATCGGGTAATTTTTATTTTACCGTTGTTAAATATTCTATGTGTGTTCTCAATTACTACAATGGCATCATCTACTATAATACCCAAGCCAAATAACAAGGCAAAGAGTACAATAAAGTTGAGTGTTACAGGTGAGCCAACAATAATATCGGCAACCGGTAAAAATAAGAAGGATACAAAAACCGATAAGGGTACACTTAATGCTACAAAGAAGGCATTGGTTACACCCATAAAGAACATCAAAATCAACAATACCAAAATGAATCCAATAATGATGGTATTCACCAATTCATTAAAAGAGGTTTTGGTTTGTTTACTTTGATCTCCTGTGATTACTACTTTTACATCTTTAGGAATCTCCTGATTTTCTTGCATCTCTGCAACAATCTTTTTAATTCCATCTGCTGTATTAATAAGGTTTTCTCGATATTTTGCATATCAAAAGCAGTGGTAAATTGACCCTTCACTTTGATATTGCGTTTCATAGTACCTACATCTACTAACCCAGCACTAATATCTTTATTTTCATAACTCACTGCATTCTCAATGTCGCGGAATGTAAGTTTTGCCGCTTCCATTTTAACAGGGTCTACATTAATTTGTATTTCTCTTTCAGGAGCACCTACAATTTCTGCACGGTTCACTTCTTTCATTTCTTCAAAGTGATCCTGCATTTTTTCTGCAATCTGTTTTAGTTTAATACCATCGTAGTTGCCGCTGATATTTACAAACATGATGGGCATTTCACTAAATGCAAACTCCTGTACATTGGGTTGAGAAGTAAGATCGTTTGGTAGGTCTTTTTGTGCTTTGTCTACCGCATCTTTTACTTTTTGCTTGGCAATCTCTGTTTTGATATCTGTATCAAATTCAATTACGATCAAACTAAAATCTTGTTGTGAAGTAGATTGAATCTTCTTCACTTTAGCCCCACTAATGGCTTTCAGTTCCTTTTCAATTGGACGTGTAACCAAGTTCTCAATATCTTTTGGCGAATTTCCAAAATACACGGTACTGATAGAAATGGTAGGTACTACAATATCTGGGAACTGTTCTCTAGGTAGGGTGTTAAACTTATTTAAGCCATACAGAGAAATTAAAATAGTAATAATATATACAGCCGTTTTATTGTCCACTGCCCAACTGGTAGGCTTGAACTCTTTAAATTTTTTGGCTAGGCCTTCTATGAAATTCATATGAATAAGTTGAAATTATTTTGCAATTACAGTCAACAGTTGACCATCATAAATATTTTGATATCCATTGGTGATTAACTGTTCGTCTTTGTTTAATCCAGTTTTTACTTCTATTAGTTGACCATACATTTCACCCACCACAATATTTCTTTTGCGGGCAATTAATTTGTTGCCTTCTTTTACTGCTAAAAAAACATATTTTCCTTTCTCATCTGTTTGAACTGTATTAACCGAAATAGCAATGGCATTTAGCGCTTCATAATCCTGAAACTTTAATTGTGCCAATTGATTAGGACGAACTGCGCCATCATAAGGAATTTTAACTTCTGCATCAAAGCTTCTGTTATTAGCATTGATTGTACGGCTGGCTGTTGCCACGTTGCCCGAAATGGTTTTATTTAAATCAGGGAAATTGATAATTACTTTAGATC
>VIKJ01000022.1 GCA_008080615.1 Chitinophagaceae bacterium
AATGGAACGAATATCTTTCACTTCACCCATCGTCATGGGGCTTGGATATTTGCTATTAGCAGGTAAAGTAAAATCACATTGTTTAATCACATCTTCAATCATCCCTTCTAACCCCATTTGTCTACCATCATCAGGGCTATATATTCTTCTAATACCATAAGAATGGAGTTCTCTTATTTCTTCTGGAAGAATGGTTCCGCCACCTCCCCCAAATATTTTAATATGACTGCATCCATTTTGATCTAATAGGTCTTTCATGTATTTAAAAAATTCTACATGACCTCCTTGATAACTAGTAATAGCAATACCTTGCACATCTTCTTCAATAGCACATTCTACAATATCTGCAACACTTCGATTATGACCTAAGTGAATGATTTCTGCACCTTTCGACTGTAGAATTCTCCGCATGATATTAATAGCGGCATCATGACCGTCGAACAAACTTGCAGCTGTAACTATGCGAACTTTATTTTGAAGCGTGTAAGCCATATGCTAATTGAATTGGGCGTAAAAATACTGCTTTAATTTGAAGGTTAACAAGTGTTAGTTTTAATAATTGATGAAGGATTTGATTTATCTTACTTTTTTAATTAAGCACTATGCGATTTTCAGTATCAATCAATCAACAACAAGCACATCCAATCATTACACTAAAAGACAAAACTACAGGAACAAGGGCCAGTATTTTTGCCTTTGGAGGATTTTTAAACGGGTTTTATATACCATCAAAAGGGAAATTGATTAATTGTATAGAGGGATTTGGTTCTATAGCAGATGCCCGAAAAAATATAGCCAACAGCTTTAGAAGTGCAAAAATTAGCCCATTTGTATGTAGAATGAGAAATGGCAGTTACAAATTAGGAGAAAAAAAATATACGGTACACAAACATTATTTGGGTGAGCATGCCATTCATGGATTGGTATATGATGCTCAATTTTCTGTAACAGAAACTATGGCGGATGATGAAATGGCCTCTGTTCTTTTATCATTTAAATACAACAAAACAGATCAGGGTTATCCCTTTGCATTTGAAATTAGTATTTATTGGAAGTTAGAAATAGGCAATAAACTTTCTGTAACCACTACAGTAGTTCATCAAAATAAAATGCTTATTCCTTATGCAGATGGCTGGCATCCCTATTTTACATTAGGAGGAAAAGTAGATCAATACAATCTTCAATTTAATGGTGATACACAATTGGAATTTGACAATGCACTATTACCCACTGGTAAAAAGAAAAAAGACACTCGCTTTTTAAAAGGAATATCGCTTAAAGGAATTGTACTAGATAATTCCTTTGAATACTTACCCAACCAACCTAAAAAATGCATTTTGAAAAGCAAAGACCTGCAATTAAAGGTGGAGGCATCCGATCAGTATCCTATTTTGCAAGTATATACTCCCCCAACCAGAAAAAGTATTGCCATTGAAAATTTAAGTGGAGCACCAGATAATTTTAATAATGGCATAGGATTAGTTATGCTGGAACCAAACAAAAAATATTCATTTGGCACCAGCTATACAATTAATATTACAAGCTAAAGTTCAACAACCGCTGTAACACTTATTTCAACATTCACTCCACGTGGTAATCCTTTAACAGCAACAGTTTCACGAGCAGGGAACTGATCGGTAAAATAAGACCCATACACTTCATTTACTTGGGCAAATAAACTCATATCACTTAAAAAAATGGTGGTTTTAACTACATGGTTTAAGTTGATTTTTGCTTCAGCTAAAACAGCTTGAACATTTTTCATTACCTGGTGGGTTTCTGCCTGAATATTAGACAATTCTAACTCACCGGTTTCGGGCACCAATGCAACTTGACCACTTGCAAATACAAAACCATTGGCAATAATGGCTTGGTTATACGGACCAATTGGCGCAGGGGCTTGATTGGTTTTAACTACTTGTTTAGGCATATGTTTGTTTTGAGAAACAGCAAATTGATGTATTTTGATCAACCTGCCAACGTAAATTTGTATTTTATTTGAAGTAATGCATATAGTAATCAACTCAACAGCCCAACAAAAAGAATACATAGAGCCCATTTTTAGCAACTTAGCTATAACAGTAAGTTTCATAAGCGATGGGTTAAATTGGCCAATTGCTGATGCTTATATAGATTTTAGCTACGAAGAAAAGGGATATGCATTTTCGAAAATAACTGATTCGCCCGTATTAGTGAATTCAGTGATAGAAACTGCTGGTCATTTACCAGGCAACTGCATTCGCTTTAATGGCTGGCCCGGTTTTTTACAGAAAGGATGTATTGAAATAGCTGCTGCAAATGAACTTGCGCTGAAAAATGCAATTAACATTATACAACAGATGGGCTTAAATTATATTGAGGCTCCAGATGAACCGGGGATGTTTAGTGCTCGGGTGCTTGCCATGATTATTAATGAAGCCTATTTTGGATTGGGTGAAAATATTAGCAGTAAAAAAGAAATAGATACTGCCATGAAATTGGGCACCAATTATCCATTTGGTCCTTTTGAATGGAGTGAAATGATTGGATTACATAAAGTTGTACAACTACTTACTGTATTAAGCAAAAGCAATGAAAGATATGCCATTGCGCCTGCTATGATGATTGAGCTGAATAAAAATAAAAATTAAGAATGGCCCTATTGCTACATATTGATACTGCAACTGCTTACGCAGGAGTATGTTTAAGTTTAAATGGCAAGGTCTTGGCCATGAAAGAACATGCAGATCAAAAAAATCATGCAGCATTTCTTCAACCCGCTATTCAAGAAATCATGAAAATGGCAGGAAAGTCTTTGGCTAATATTGATGCAATAGCTGTAACTGCAGGGCCTGGTAGTTATACAGGAATAAGGGTGGGTTTGTCATCTGCCAAGGGCATTTGTTTTGCTCTCAATAAACCATTGATTTTACTCAATACATTACAAGTGATCGCAGCAGCTGCCTTAGAGCATTTAGCTATTGAAGATAAAGGCATAAATACATTGATTTATCCAATGATTGACGCCCGAAGAATGGAGGTTTTTACTGGTGTTTACAACCAAAAGTTGTTAGAAATAGGTAAAACCGCTGCAATAATTTTAGATCATGCATTTTTTAACAGTTTACCTAAAGAACCTCAAATTGCATTTTGCGGGGACGGTTCTTTAAAGATTCCTGCTGAATTTATCTCCAACAATAAACTGCTAATTAATTCACAACATCATGTAAATCAAATGATTACGTTGGCCGAAAGGGAATTTGAAGCAGGCAATTTTGCCAACCTAGCTTATGCTGAGCCATTCTATGTAAAAGAATTCTACCAAGCACAGAAATGATTGAAAATGAGGGGGAAAAAATATTGTTAAAATTCATACTATGAAAAATAACAATTTGATTAACTTTGTAAACAGACAATGTTTATCTATTCCCCAATTTTAATTCAGTTGTCATGAATCCAACAGTACAATCCATCACCCTTTTGAATGGTGCAGAGCCAGTTAAAGTAGATTTTTTGCATGCCAAAAAAGCCTCACTAATCCTTCGTTCCATCAACCATAAGCTAAGACAACAAATCATTAAGCTGCTAGATGAGCACACCAAAATGACTGTTACAGAATTATATGTAAAACTAAGATTAGAACAGTCCGTTGCTTCCCAGCATTTGGCTATTTTAAGAAGAGCAGGCATTGTTAGTACTTCTAGAGAAGGAAAATTCATTTACTATTCAGTGAATTATACCCGATTAAACGAGGTAATAGGCTTTGTGAAGAATCTGGTGGATTAACCCATTTTTTCAATAGCGTCATTTAGGCTGATTCGCTTGAATTGGTATATCTTTTGATATGTACCTCCAAAATAATTTTATGTTTATCCAACAACTTTATACAGGATGTTTAAGTGAAGCCGCATACTATATTGAGAGTGATGGGGTAGCTGCAGTGATAGATCCCTTGCGAGACATAGAAGCTTACTTATTACTGGCTAAGGAAAGGAATGCTCAAATCAAATATATTTTTGAAACCCATTTTCATGCAGATTTCGTAAGTGGTCATCTAGACTTGGCAACTGCAACTGGGGCCACCATTGTATACGGACCAGACACTGTAACCCGTTTCCCCGTTCATATTGCTAAGGATGAAGAAATATTTACAATTGGTAAAATAACTATTCAGGTTTTACATACACCTGGGCATACACTAGAAAGTAGTTGCTATTTATTAAAAGATGCAACAGGAAAAGACCATGCAATATTTACTGGTGATACCTTATTCATAGGCGATGTAGGAAGGCCCGACCTTGCACAGAAAGCCAATGAAATTACCATGGAAGATTTAGCAGGTATGCTTTTTGAAAGCTTGCATAAACGTATTATGCCATTGGCTGATGATGTACTGGTTTATCCTGCACATGGAGCAGGAAGTAGCTGTGGAAAAAACTTAGGGCCAGAAACTTATAGCACTATTGGAGCACAAAAATTAACGAACTACGCTTTACAGCCCTTAACTAAAGAAGAATTTATTAAAGCAGTAACAGAAGGGTTAGCAGCACCTCCAGCCTATTTTCCTATCAATGCAAAAATTAATAAAGAAGGATACGAAAGTTTAGATTCCGTTTTAACCAAGGGATTAAATGCATTGAGTATAGAAGCATTTAAAGAAAAAACAAAAGAACATGCGATTATTTTAGATACACGTAACTCTAACGAATTTACACAAGGATTTGTACCAGGATCTATCAGTATTGGGCTGGATGGCAGATTTGCAGAATGGGCAGGAGGATTATTGCCATTTGATCAATCAATTATACTAGTTACAGAATCTGGAAAAGAAAAGGAAAGCATTATTCGCCTTGCCAGAGTTGGTTTTGATAAAATGGAAGGGTATTTAGAAGTAGGATATGAAGGCTGGGTAACAGCTGGAGAAAAAATAGATTTAATCATAGATGTGGAGGCCGATGAAATGGCCATGGATATTGCATTTGACCCCAATATGGTCATTGTAGATGTAAGAAAAGAAACTGAATATGCAGATGGGCATGTTAAAGAAGCTATCAATATTCCATTGAATGATTTGATGGATCCAGGTAGTATGGCGAATATGGAAGATCAGCACAATATTTACATACACTGTGCTGGAGGTTATAGAAGTATAATTGCGTCTTCCTTAATTAAAAGACAAGGGATTCACAATATTAGAAATGTAGTGGGTGGCTTTGAAAAAATTAAAGAGCTAGACGAAAAATTTGATATAGAAAAAGACACTGCTGTATTAAACTAATCAATTCTACTTAACCAATAGATGCCCATGTTTAGATTCATCGTATTCAAATTTCCATCTACGATGACTCCACAAATAGTTGGCAGGTTTTAATTTAACTGCTTTCTCTACAAATTGGGCAAATATTTTAGTTAGTTCACCGTCTTTAAATGAACGAGGATCAGAAGTAATTAAATCGAACCGAATTTCGAAATAGCCTCGCTTAACTTTATAAAAATGACAAAATACCACATGGGTGTCATTTAATTTAGCTCCTTTTTCTGGGCCTAAAATAAAAGGGGTTAATCTATTGAAAAACGGTACCCAATGGGCTTTTAAGTCGCTTGGTGGATTTTGATCTGCCGCCAATCCAAGGGCATACCGATCTTTAACATAGTTTCTAAACTGATTTTTAAAGTGGTTGGTAGGAATTAAAATGGTGCCATTTTTTGCACGCATATCATACATAATCTTTCCCACTACTTTATTACTCAACGGTTGGTATACACCTACAAAGGGAAACTTGCTATGTCTTGGAATCCAATGATTTAGAAATTCCCAGTTAAAAAAATGTCCAGCAAGTAATTGAACGTTTTTGCCAGAATCATACAATGCATTTAATACTTCAATATTTCCAACCAATCTTTTATCAGCTTCTTTATTGCTGATTGAAATCATTTTAATGGTTTCTAAAATAGTATCAATAAAATTGTGATAAAAGTCTTTAGCTATTCGCATCCTTTCTTTTTCTGATTTTTCAGGAAAGGCAATAGCCAAATTTTGAAGCACCACTTTCTTTCTGTACCCAAAAAAATAAAATACCAATACATATAATCCGTCTGCAATCATATACATTACGATCCATGGTATTAAGGAAAGCAAATAAAATAAAGGATAAATGATATAGTACATCTATTGATTTGTGTTAAAGAATAATATTTTGCAAAATACTACTCTTTTCTTGGTGATCGGTATTATAATGCAAGCCCCTGCTTTCTCTTCGGAACTGTGCGCCCTTAACAATCAAATAAGCTACTGTAATTAAGTTTCTCAGCTCACAAAGCTGAGGAGAAAGTTTGGTGGTACGATACAGTTCTTCTGTTTCTTCAAATAATAAATCTAAACGCTTCATGGCCCTTTCCAATCGTTTATCTGAACGTACAATCCCTACATAATCACTCATAATTAATTGTAACTCTTTAAAGCTTTGGGTAATCAAAATCATTTCCCTTGGCTCAGAAGTGCCTGTAGTATTCCAATCGGGCAAACTATTAGAATAGCTAAGTGAATTAATTACTTGTATACCATCTAAATAACAACGATGCGCAAATACCATTGCTTCTAACAAACTATTACTAGCTAAACGGTTGGCACCATGCAAACCTGTGCTGGCACACTCACCACATGCGTATAAATTTTTAATAGAGGTTCTGCCCCACTCATCTGTTTTAATTCCTCCACAACTATAATGGGCAGCTGGTGCAACAGGAATGTATTGCTGCATTACATCAATGCCAATACTTAAACATTTTTCATAAATATTGGGAAAGTGATGTATAAATTTCTCTTTGCCCATATGCTTACAATCCAAATAAACATGTTCCGTTCCTGTACGCTTCATTTCATTGTCGATGGCTCTGGCAACAATGTCTCTTGGGGCAAGGTCTTTTCGGGAATCATATTTTTCCATGAATGCCTCACCTAACTTATTTCTTAAAATAGCCCCATCGCCTCTTACAGCTTCGGTAATAAGGAATGAAGGAGAAACACCTGGTTCAAATAATGCAGTAGGATGGAACTGAATAAATTCCATGTTTTCAATTTTACACTTTGCCCTATAAACCATTGCCACTCCATCCCCAGTTGCTATGCGTGGATTGGTTGTTGTTCGGTAAGCTTGGCCACATCCACCAGATGCCAATAAAATAATTTTAGCAACAATCTTTTCTATTTGATTGGTATGTAAATTTAAAATGTACACACCATAACAGGTAATATCTAGTGTAGACTTGGTAACCAAAAATCCCAAATGATGTTGAGTAAGTAAATCAACTACAAAACAATGATTTAATAATTGAATATTGGGCAATGCATTTAATTGATCAAGCAGCGCTCGCTCCATTTCCATTCCAGTAACATCTTTATGATGTAGAATTCTGTTTTCGCTATGACCACCTTCTTTTCCTAAACTATATTCGCCCTTTTCATCCTTGTCAAATTCAGCACCATATGCAATGATTTCTTTAATTCTTTCAGGGCCTTCAGTAACTACAATTTCAACAATTTCTTTATTACACAAACCATCTCCAGCAATAAGGGTATCTTCTATATGCTTACTATAACTGTCTCTATCTTCGTCCCAAACACCCGCAATACCACCTTGTGCATATTTGGTATTGGTTTCATCCGCCTGTGTTTTGGTGATGATGGTAATTGTTTTATCGGGAAACTGTCTGGCAGTTTTTAATGCATACGTAAGCCCTGCAATACCAGAGCCAATTACTAAAAAATCTGTTTGCATTGGCTGTTATTTAAGTGTAAGAAATTATGCAGGATTTACCCATGCATCGCTTTCCTTCAATAAATTAATCAATTCTGTTACCGCAATTTCACTATCAATATTGCGCTTCATTATTTCTTTCCCCTTATAAAGGGTGATCTTACCTACCCCACTTCCTACATATCCAAAATCAGCATCTGCCATCTCACCAGGACCATTTACAATGCATCCCATTATGGCAATTTTAACGCCTTTTAAATGATTGGTTACACTGCGAATTTTGGCCGTTGTTTCTTGTAAATCGAATAGTGTTCTACCACAGCTTGGGCAACTGATATATTCTGTTTTAGAGATCCTTGTACGGGTTGCTTGTAAAATACTAAAGGCAGAAGAATTAATAAATTGTTCTACAGACTGATTGATGCTATAATTTCTTCCACTTGTATCCATATTGGCTAATGCAGATTGCTCATAGCTTTCTGTAGACATGCCTAAACAAATACCATCTCCAAATCCATCCAATAACAATGCCCCACACTCAGTAGAATAATGAATTAAATGTTCATCAGGTGTAATCCAATTACTATCGGAAATGATTACTACAGGGTTTTGAATTTGCTTTTCTATCAACTCCATAAACATTCTACGAATAGAAGTCATTGATGTTTTGTTCGTACTGCTTAAGCACAATACAACAGTTGGGTCATTGGCTAGTTTTTCTATGTGCGTATAATCATTGATAGCTGTTTCATCATTGTAGCAATCTACTATCACAAAATTCAGCTGCTTACTTTTATTTTCAGCTGCAGCAAAACCTGCCGTATCAAAAATGGGCAAGTACTTTTCTTGATCATTACAATTCAACCAAGTTGCAGGATATACAATTACTTTTAAAGTTCCAGGCAAAGCAAAATTCAATACCTGATTTCCCGTGAAAATATAGTCTGCTGCTGCATCTCCAATATTCCATTTATCCGTTGCTTCATCGTAACTATATCCTATGGCAACCAAATGTGCTGGAGTAATAGAGCTGATTTTGCTAAAATCGGCAATAACAACAGGCACTTGCTTACCACCAATATTTCCTACACTAAATGTTGTTCTACGCTTATAATGAAAAGGGTCGTATGGTACTTTTTCTATTGCAGGCACTTTGCCTGCTGTGCTATGTTTAAATCCAATATTATCTTTAACAGTATAGCGTTTAACGATATCCCTGCACACAGGAATTTCAAATTCAGGATCTTCTGTAAGGCTTACCCTTACTGTATCTCCAATACCATCTTCTAATAATGTACCAATACCCGCGGCGCTTTTTACTCTTCCATCTTCTCCATCACCAGCTTCTGTTACCCCTAAATGCAATGGATAGCATTCTCCAAATTCTTGCTCCATTTGTTGTATCAGTAAGCGATAAGCCTGCACCATTACTTGAGGATTACTGGCTTTCATACTAAGGATGATATTGTGGTAATCTTCTGAACGAGCAATACGCAAAAACTCCATGGCACTTTCTACCATACCAATGGGGGTATCTCCATAACGGCTCATAATTCTATCGCTCAAGGAACCATGATTGGTTCCAATTCTCATAGCAGTTCCATGTTCTTTACAAATTCTTACCAAAAGAGTAAACCTTTCTCTGATGCGTTCAATTTCTTCTACGTATTCAGCATCCGTATAATCTATTTGTTCAAACTTCTTTTTGTCTACATAATTCCCCGGATTCACCCTTACTTTTTCAACAATTTTAGCGGCAATCTCTGCAGCATTGGGAGTGAAATGAATATCAGCTACCAGTGGTGTATCATAGCCTCTTTTACGTAATTCATTTTTAATATGGAGCAGGTTTTCCGCTTCTTTTTTTGATGGAGCAGTAATTCTAACCAATTCTGCTCCTGCTTCAATACATCGTATAGTTTGCTCTACAGTTGCCATTGTATCCATGGTATCGGTAGTAGTCATCGTTTGCAAACGAATAGGATGGCCATTGCCTAATAGCAAATTACCAATCTTAACCTCGCGGGTTTTTAATCGGCTATATTGAGTGAGCGCGTTACAATAAAGTTGCATGCACAGTTGCTTTAATATTATCTTTTACCTTCTAGAAAACCCTGTTGTTTTAAAATTTTGTTGAGGATATCCATTCTAATATCCTGCATTGGTTCCTTAGAGGCCGTTTCTACATTTAATACAAAGAAATAGGGATGTTTGTTCTCTTCAATCCAACCCACAATCCAACCCATTGACTTTCCATTGGGCAGTGTATTCATACCCGTTTTATAACTTAATTGATAGTTGGCATTTGATTCTTGTAACATTACCCTTTTAACAATTTCTTGGGTTCTTTTTTGAAAGGGCAATTGAGCAAAAAATAATTTTTTAATCAATCCTAACTGCTCGTCGGCCGTTATTTTCAAGGTATTGTTCAACCAAAAGCGATCTACCTCGTTACCAATAGTATGATTACCATATTTAAGGCTATCTAACCATTGTTGCATAGCATCTTTCCCAATTCTCCTGGCTACTTCCTGATAGTATGGAACGGATGAAGCCTTAAATGCTTCTTCCATGGTTAGGTCTTTGTTCCAAGCCTTTGCTGTATCCCCATTTGGAAAAGTTCTTACAATTCCATCCCAAGGAATCACCATTTTTTCATTGATGATTTTTCCTGTTTCTAATCCAATTAAGGAGTTTACAATTTTAAACGTTGAAGCAGGTGAATACGCAGAGTCTTTATACCTAGCAAGATTGTAAATGATAAAATCTCCCGTTCCATTTTCATACAAACCAAAACTTCCAGTTGCATTGTGCGCATCAAAATACTGCTTTAAACTATTGTCTATTTTCACATTATTGGGCGAACAGGATGCAAAAAATAATACGATAACTATTGCAGTAGTTAAAAACCATTTATTTGTTAAGCTATAATTACGCATTCAAATTGATTTTAAATTTAAAAAAATCTACCCCTTCAACACTCCTAATTCCTTACCCACTTTAGTAAAAGCAGCAATGGCTTTATCTAAATGAGCTTGTTCATGAGCAGCACTCAATTGCACTCGAATTCTAGCCAACCCTTTTGC
>VIKJ01000023.1:0-1374 GCA_008080615.1 Chitinophagaceae bacterium
AGCTTTATCTTATCCTTTAAGCTTAGGGCTTTCCGTTTTTCTTTATATTCAGTTCTTATACTGGCTTTATCCATTAGATAAATGATTTTTCTACTCTATATAACTTGATCCTGCAAAATACCAAAAGCAAAAGCAATTCAATACTTTTATAGCGCAAAGTTTAATTAAGCCAATTTTTTGAAAAAAAATAATCGTATTGCTATTGGATGGCATGAAATTAATGAAGGAGAATTAGATACTGCCAATGTAGTAATGAATTGGGGAACAGATAAACAAGCCATTGAAGCTGCAACTAGAGGATTTAATGTAATACAAACTCCAGGGAAACCATTTTATTTTGATCATTATCAGTCGGCAGATCCTACAGATTCATTGGCAATACACGGGTATAACCCAACAGAAATCATATACAGATTTTTTAAATCGTTTAGAAAAAACAGCTATACCGAGATACCGATATTGGAATAGTGCTTGGTTTAAGAATTATGCTAAATGGGGAGCGAATAATGATTTATTAAATACAAAATAATTGTTAGTAAGATTCTGAGTCATTTGGGAATTCATTTGCTTTTACATCTTGACTATATTGTTTAACAGCATCAGTTATTACTGTTTTCAGCTGAGCATACTTTCTTATAAAACGAGGTGTGAAAGTTGATTGTAGTCCAAGCATATCATGCATTACCAGCACTTGGCCATCACAATGTTTACCCGCTCCAATTCCAATTAATGGAATTTTCAAGCTATTAGATAATTCCATTGAAAGTGCAGCAGGAATTTTTTCAACTACTATAGCGAAACAGCCTACAGATTCTAACAGTAAAGCATCTTTTATCAATTGAGCAGCATCTTTTTCATTGTCCGCCCTTGTTTTATATGTTCCAAATTGATAAATACTTTGAGGAGTAAGCCCAATATGACCCATAACAGGAATTCCAGCATTTACCATCATTTTAATAGTAGCAACCACATTTTCACCCCCCTCTAATTTGACTGCGTGAGCGCCCGTTTCTTTCATAACTCGAATGGCACTTTGCATTGCCAATTCTGTATTTGTTTGATAAGTTCCAAATGGCAAATCAATTACAACTAATGCTTGTTTAACGGCTCTTACAACAGAACTACCATGATAAATCATTTGATCTAATGTAATGGGCACAGTAGTTTCATGGCCAGCCATAACATTACTTGCGCTATCCCCCACCAAAATAATATCGATACCAGCTTCATCAATGATTTTTGCAAACGTATAATCATATGCAGTAAGCATTGCGATTTTTCGACCTTCCACTTTCATTTGGCGGATTGTATCTGTTGTAATTTTGGCTGAATTCATAAAATGAAAATAATTAAAACCCTATTTTGGAAATAACA
>VIKJ01000023.1:1384-18784 GCA_008080615.1 Chitinophagaceae bacterium
ACAAATTATCTATTAACCTAACATCTTTTATAAAAGCGGCACCCAAAACTACTAAATGCCTTTCCCCATCCCAAATATGAACTATCTCAAGGGTTTTAGCATCTGCAATTGTTATATAATCTACTTTATCAAACCCATTAGATAATAAAAGTTGAGCAGCATACGCCATACATTCAGCTTCATTCCCAGGTCTTAGATTTTCTACTATATGAAACAGCGCTTTATACATGAAAGTGGCCGATATTTTTTCATCATGATTTAATCTGCTATTCCTACTACTCATTGCCAAACCAGTTGGCTCTCTTAAAGTTGGCAATATCTCAATGCTGGGCCTCTTATCAAATTGAATTATATTCAATAGCTGCTCAATTACCATACATTGTTGATAATCTTTTTGCCCTAAAAACAAATAATCACTAGGGATAATCTTTAAGAACCTTTCAATTACTAAACAAACTCCTTGAAAATGACCAGGTCGATACTTGCCTTCTAATATATTTTCAATAAAACCCAAATTATAGATGATTGTTGAATTATAGCCATTTGGGTAAACTTCATCAACAAGAGGTAAAAACAATATTGTACAATCATTACGTTTCAATAAATCAATATCACTATCTACTGTTTTTGGATAATGATCAAAATCAGCTTGCTGATTAAACTGAGCAGGATTAACGAAAATGCTACAAACAGTAATATCAGCTTTTTGATTACTTTTTTGAATCAAAGAAATATGACCTTCATGTAAAGCACCCATTGTAGGAACAAATCCTATAGACTTTCCTTTCAATGTATTTAATATCTCATTCAATTCACTAATAGATTGTACAATCAGCATCTTTATGAATTACTTTTTTGATGATATGTAGCACCAATTGATTCACTGAATAATTGATACAACTGTGCAATATCTTCATTTCCATTCAATAAATCTAAATGTGCTTTAATCATTGATTCATCACCCCTAAATGCAGGTCCTGCTTGGAGTTCAGAAGGATTATTGGTTTGAATGGAAATTGCAGTTTGTTCGATTATTGAATATAAAGTATGAAATGGAATATTCTCTTTTTGGCAATACTCAAAAGCTAATTGATATAAATGATTGGAAAAATTTGCGGTGAATGTTGCCATTACATGCATTTTCATTCTTTTTGAATCATTTACAATTTCAATTTTCCAAGGGAATTGAATAAATAAATCATGAATAGATTGAATGCTAGAATCATTATTACCATTTATTACAACATTCATTTTTTGGTTAATGGGTGTATTCGACCGTATCATTCTCATTGGCCAAACAACACCATATCGATCACTTACGGTTGATAATAATTCTATAGGTGAAAATCCGGAAGTATGCAATATTAGTTTGCCAGGTAAAAAAAGTGATTTTACTATTTGAGGTAACAAATCGTCTTTAACAGCAATAATGTAAACATCAGCAGTTTTATTTAATTTGGATAAATGATTTATTGGATGAGCTCCAACTAATTCACTTAAATGCTGAGCATTTATTAAATTATTGCTGTACACTTGTTCTATAGAATATCCATAGTATTTAACTTGTTTAGCAAAATGGGTTGCCACATTTCCAGATCCTATAAATGAAAATACCATAACCAATTATTAAAGAGTAACCTCAATATTAAAAAAAATGCCCCATATTGGGGCAGTATGATCAATTACAATAATTTTGAAAGTTACTCTTAAAATGCAATTAAACTGCTTTTTTTGGAAAAGTAACTATTTTACAAAATACACACAATGGGGCATCAAGGATTCCCCTAAACAATAAAAGCCCAACGGGCTTTTATATAAACTTTAGAAGTTAGATTTAAAATTAAGATTTGCAGATCTCATTTCTCTTTGGATCTTCCACAAATTAACCGCAGTAAATGCTTTTGCTTGTGGTGCTTCTTCTTTTTCAATCATAAACTCTGTTGCCAGGGTTTCTCTTACTTCGTGTGTTAATTCTTTCAAGTGTTGCCTGTCTATTTGAACAATAGCTGGCATAATTTGGCCTTTCATTTATTTCTATTTTAAATTTACAATTTGCAGAGCCGGCAGGAGTAATCTTTCAATCGTTATGAAGTATGGCGTTCCTATCTACCAGTGAGATGTTATCAACTATTTGCTCTTTCAGATGCAAAGCTACGAAGGACCTATTTCATAAAAAAATAATACTCACAAGAAATTGTTAATTAATAGATTGTCCCTTGATAAAGTCGGCTACTAAATAGCTAATGAGCTTACCCATGCCGGGGTCTTTTCGTCCATCTGATAGCTCTACAGCACCTTCAGATATATGTAAATAAGCCACTTTTGAATCGGCTGCTACAAAATTAATATACTGCCTGGCGTGGATTGGTGAAATGCCAACAGGGCTTTGTGCACTGCTTAAAGCATTGGCAATACAATCTATATCCAATTCAATTCCACATAAAGTGTCATCGGTAAAGCTGGTAGCATGCCCAACAGCTTGTAAAAAAGTTCTTTTTTCGTGAATGAATATGTCTTCGAATGTGATGCAATCTACAAATGGGTTATTCACCATATCCATCCAAACATTTTGAGGAATATAATTTTCGTGAATACCAATTACACAATACTTTTCTAAATAGCCATCTGCTTCGGCATAACTAAATCCGTTACCACTGTGCCTTCCTTCCATGGGTCTAAAATCGGGATGCGCGTCTAAATTAACTGCATTAATTTGAGCAATTGGGATAATGCCCGCTTTATAAAAACCTTTGGCAGCTCCTTTTATACAGGGATATGCATTATTATGACCGCCTCCAATTACAATAGGTATTTTTTTATTCTGGGTAATTAAATGAACCAATTGCTCTACAGATGAATCGATTGTATTTACTGCATGCCTATAAGCTTCCACTCTTTCTTCGTAATTATGGGCATTTTTTTCAATTAATTGCTCCATTTCACCAAAATCAAAATGCCCTAAAATCAACAGCTCCCCTCCTTCTAAAAAATCATTGCTTTGAATATTTAAGAATGCATGCAAAAAAGCTAGCCAAGCAGAATCAGTTCCTCCAATACCTCCATTGGCTTTTACACCAATATCTTCTGGGATGCCCAGCAACACAAATTTTGCTGTGCTTTGCTTAATTGATAATTCAATTTGTTGTGGATCTTTTACTACTTGTAAACGCTCTCCCAGTTTGGTTTCGAAACGTCTGATTTTAGTAATTGATAAAACATCTTCTTTGGAGTATAGCTTAAAATGATTCATAATAGTATTCCGCTTAATTATTAAATATAATTAAATAAATGTACCGTTAATCATTACCCTATCAATCAAATTACTGCCAAAAGCATAAGGTAGGAAGTTGATAGATGGAATTATTTGAGTAAAGATAAGATTGGCTTTTTTACCTACTGATATGCTGCCAACTTCATTGCCTAATTCCATAGCAAAAGCGCCGTTGATGGTAGCAGCATTAATGGCTTCTTGGGGTAACATTTTCATTTGAATGCAACTTAATGCCACTACAAAATTCATATTGCCACTAGGGCTAGAACCAGGATTAAAATCGGAAGCCAATGCAATGGCTGCATTGGCCTCTATTAATTCCCTTGCGGGCTGATATGGCATACGTAAAAAGAAAGCAGCAGAAGGCAATAATGTTCCAATGGTATTTGAATTAGATAAAGCCTGAACGGCAGAAGGATTCATCACTTCTAAATGATCAACAGAAATGGCACCTAATTGAACCCCCAATTCTACTGCACCGATTGCATTCAATTGATTGGCATGTAATTTTGTTTTAAGCCCATGCTGTATGCCAACCCTGCAAATTTGTTCTGTTTCTTCAACTGTAAAAAATCCTGTTTCGCAAAAAACATCAATATAATCTGCCAGTTGTTCCTGAGCAATAGCAGGTATCATTTCTTCGATAATTAACCGAATATATGCTGCATGATTTTCTTTAAACTGAAGAGGAAATGTATGTGCACCCAAAAAACTGGCTTTAATAGGAATAGGAGATTTTTCTTTGAGCCTTCGAATTACCCTTAACATTTTTAATTCATTCTCTAGCCAGATTTAATTTCAATGGCACCGGTTCCCAATTGAATCAATTTTTGCAAACGATCCCATGCCATTGCATATAAAGCATCCTCAGAACTAGCAGCAATTTTTTTTGCTGAGTTTAATATTCCTCCCCCTTTTGCAGCAATTTCTGCATAACTAAGCCCATTGATTTTATCTACAAATTCATCTTCTCTACTAGAAGCAAATACGATATGTGTGTGGCTATCACACCAAGTGGGTAAGATGCATGCTTTATTTGCATCCAACATTTCCCATGAACTTTCAATATCTAGCTCTTTTAGTTGGCTCATTTTGCCGTATCCAGCAATTAATCCATTTTCAATTTGCAAAAATGCATCTTGAATAATAGGTAGTTCTGCTAATTCTTTTCCTCTCAGAACTTTTGACTGTTCTCTTGTGTTAACCAACTGAGCAATATTGGTAATTAGCAATTTCATATTGGGAAATTACTTGATTTACGATTATAAACACCCTATTTTCGGATATGATTACCACTTTAACCATTGTAAGATATCCCCGCTTTTTGGGCTGGGCTGGTTTTTTATCGATGGCATTCTTTAGAATCCCCCTTTGGCTAAGCCCATCCATATACTTTTGGAAGCTAATGGGATGTGGTAAAAATGGCACTTTCGATAAAACCCCCGATTGGCAACAATGGGCTTTACTGATTGTGCATAAAGACTCAAATAATATCAAAAGGGAAATTCCTTCTTTTATAGTAGCCTGGTGGAATTTATTTAATTGCGAAAAATGGAGTTTAACGATGGAGCCGCTAGAAGGCCATGGTTTATGGGATGGGAAAACTGCTTTTGGTACTATTCCCAATCAAAAAGACTATGATGGCCCTATTGGAATTCTTACAAGGGCAACCATCAGATTAGGAAAATTGCGCAGCTTTTGGCAACATGTTGATGGAGTGGCCGCACAAATGGCCAATGCACCTGGCTTTGTAACTTCAGTAGGTATTGGTGAAGTGCCATGGATTAAACAGGCAACATTTAGCATATGGACTAGTAAAGAATTAATGAAGCAATTTGCCTACCAAATGAAAGAACACGCTGAAATTGTAAAAAAAACAAGAAAAGAAAATTGGTATAGTGAAGATATGTTTGTGCGATTTAAAATTATTGAATCAACAGGAAATTTGCAAGGAAAATTGCCATTTCAAATAAAACCTTAATTTGCATCCTCTGGATGAATCATTGTTCTACCATATCATTTTTAACTGCACACTTCGCATGGATGTACCGTGGCCTCAATTCCATGCCCGACCATTAAGTACCCTTTCTATTAAATGACATCCGTTTTATTTACTAGAAATGGATTATTTGCTATAGTTTTTAACTGGCATCAAATGCACTTGATATAATATAAGTATGCATTTAATCATTGCTACTGTAGCTTCACAATTTGATCATTATTTAAACGCATAAAATAATTCGCATGAAAGTTTCTGTAACGTCCGAAATTGGCACACTAAAAAGATTATTGGTACATAGCCCAGATAGTGGTTTAGGAAAAGTTGTTCCGTCCAAAGCACAAGACTGGCTTTTTGAAGATATTGTACACTTAGATACCATAAGAAAAGACGAATACGACTACTACACTAAAATTTTATTGTACTTTCTTGATCCAGCTAAAATTAAAGGAAGGCTTAAGGAGATTGATCAACCTACTGCTGATCGCCATTTCTATAAACCTGAATCAGCATCATTTCATCAATCAGATAAGGTGATTGAACTGCAATGGTTGCTTACAGAAATATTGGCAAACGCCGACATTAAATCGAAATTGGTTGCATCCGTATGTGCTATTGAAAGCTGTACCTATCAGATGCAAAAAGATTTAATGGAATATGATCCTAAGGAATTAGCAAAAACATTTATTTCCGGTACTTCCAAAGAAAAATCGTTGATTTTTGCGCCCATCCCTAATTTTATTTTCACCAGAGATATTGGCATCACCATCAAAGACCATATTCTTTTAAACAAGCCCGCAAAAAAAGCCAGAACCAGAGAAGCATTACTTGCTAGGTACATTTTCTTTAACCATCCCTACTTTAGTGAGTATACAAATAAAATAATAGAACTCTCCGACTCTAGTCATCATTTTCTTTTACCCAAAGAAGACGATGATAGAAAAATTACTTTAGAAGGTGGAGATATTATGGTAGTGAGTGATGCGCATATACTTGTTGGGGTTAGTGAAAGAACATCCTCTGAGGCTGCTGTGAAAATCACCAATACTTTATTTGAATTAGGGCTAATGGAAAAAGTAACCATTATCAAAATTCCTAAGAAAAGAGACTACATGCACATTGATACGGTATTTACTCAGGTGAAAAGAGATGTATGGGTTTTGTTGGGAAATTTTTCTAAAAAAGCAGCTAAGCATGAAGATGAAACTGCTGTAGAAAGAATACTAGAAATTAAAAAAGAAGAGAAAATAAAGATTCTCCAGTTTCACAGAAAAAGCCCCGAAAACCCTATATCCTTTGATAACTTAGAAGATCTTTTAGTAGACATAAGTAAGAATGATTTACACTGTGATCATGATGTAAAATTCATTTACTCGGGAAATAATGAATTCCCTTACAGTGTAAGAGAACAGTGGACAGATTCTTGTAATTTATTGGCATTAAAAGAAGGTGTAGTGCTGGGTTATGATAGAAATGATAAAACAACTGAAGCTTTTAAGCAAGCAGGTTTTAACATTATAGGAGTAAAAGATCTATTGCAACAACTAGAAAATGGCACTGCGAATATTGAGTTAATGAAAGATACTTTTATCTTGATATTTCATTGTATGAGTATGCCGCTATGGCGAGAATCTATTGATTTATAAAAAACAATTATGCAACACAGTTCACATATTTTAATGATCCAACCAGTGCATTTTGATTTTAATGCCGAAACTGCTGTTAATAATAGCTTTCAGGTAAATGCACATGACCAAGAGTTACAAACTAAAGCAAGAAAAGAGTTTGATGCATTCATACAAGAACTTGAAAAAAATGGAATAGATATTACGGTTGTTAAAGACACCCCTGTGCCACATACACCAGACTCTATCTTTCCCAATAACTGGATTTCCTTTCATCAGGATGGAAGCATTTGCCTTTATCCTATGTTTGCTAAAAACAGAAGACAGGAAAGAAAGCAAACAGTGCTAGATGCAATTGGTGAAAAATTTTTGATTGAAAAAACCATCAATTTAAGCCATTATGAAAATGAGTCCCTTTTCTTAGAAGGTACGGGAAGCATGGTATTGGATAGAGATCAACAGATTGCCTATGCTTGTTTGTCTCCCAGAACTGACCCAAAGGTTTTGGATATTTTTTGTAAAAATTATCAGTACAAGTCGGTTGTATTTTGGGCAACAGATCAAAACAACGATCCAATTTACCATACCAATGTAATGATGTGTGTAGCTGATGAATATGTTGTTATTTGCTTGGAGGCAATTAAGGATAGCGAAGAACGTAATTTGGTAATTACTTCTATAGAGCAAAGCAAAAAACAACTTATTGAAATTAGCTTAGATCAAATGAATCATTTTGCTGGCAATATGCTTCAAGTGCACAATCATGCTGGTGAAAGATTATTGGTAATGTCATCACAAGCATATCATTCTTTAAAGACTGAACAAATAAACCAATTAGAGCAATTCAATCGCATTATTCACTCAGATATTAGTAGCATCGAAACCAACGGTGGAGGAAGTGCCAGGTGTATGATGGCGGAGGTTTTTTTAACAGTAAAAAAATAACTTAAAAACTATTGCGAACCCCTTCTTCAAAAGAGAGGGGGTTATAGTTTAATTCTTGAATGGCTTTATCAATTTTCAATCCCGATTTTTTTGAACGTTTAACTGGTTCGGGAAAGCAATCACTATTTACCTCTTCAATTAAGGAAGCATCTAATTTGAGCACATTGGCTACTGTTAATGCCATGGAATAAGGTGAACAGATATCTTTACCAGCCAAGTGATAAATTCCTTCTTTTTTTAATTGAATAATAGCAAGAATGCCCCAGCATATATCTTCTACATAGGTAGGTGTTCTTAATTGGTCGGATACCACTTTAATTGATTTACCTGAGCGTAAATTTTGTGCAACCCATTGAATAAAACTTGGACGCATTCCTTCCCAATGCTTTCCATAAATAAATACAGGTCTTACAATGGTATAGTAATCAGCCAATTCCTTAACCCTAGTTTCTGCCATTAACTTAGAAGCCCCATAAAAATTAAGTGGATTGGGTAAATCATTTTCTGCATGTGGGCCATTTTCTCCAAAAATAAAATCGGTTGATAAATAAATAAAATGGATTGATTTGCTTTTGGCCGCATTTAAAAGGGTTTCTGTTGCGGTAACATTGTTCAAAATGCAGGCAGCTTGATCAAATTCACATTCATCGGGTTTACTCATGGCAGCAACATGAATAATAACCTGTGGTGCTGATTTTTGAATGTATTCTTGTACAGAACTAACATCCGTTAGTTCTATTGATGTATAATTTATTAACACATCAGCAGGAATTCTACGTGCCCCTTTTGAAACAGCCAGCACGTTAAACCCTTTGCCTGCAAGGAATACACAAAGATGTTGGGCCAAAAAACCGTTGGCACCTGTTACCATTACTTTCATTATACAATGCTACGAAAAAACTTAAGGCCAGTAACAAATGGTCATTAGCTTTCAAATCCTTACATTTGAAACTCCGTGTACGCATTACACATTATTTTTTTGTAATATGTGCACTTGTAAATTAACAGAGAATCGAAATTGAACAATGGCAGAGAAAAAAGTAACAAAAATTGGGGTACTTACTTCTGGGGGCGATGCACCAGGAATGAACGCTGCAATCAGGGCAGTAGTTAGAACGGGTTTGTATTATGGTTTAGAAATGTTTGGTGTAATGCGCGGTTACAGCGGTATGATTGAAGATGATATAGTACCAATGAATTCGAGGTCGGTAGCCAATATTATTCAAAGAGGTGGTACCATTTTAAAAACTGCGAGAAGTGCTGAATTCTTTGAACTAGAAGGACGCAAAAAAGCATACGAAAATCTTAAAAAAAGAGGGATTGACGGCTTGGTAATTATTGGAGGAGATGGAAGCTTTAAAGGCGCTCAGAAATTTGCCAACGAATTTGATATTCCTTGTATTGGGCTACCTGGCACTATTGATAAAGATATTGCAGGAAGTGATTTTACCATTGGATTCGACACAGCAGTTAATACTGCAGTAGAAGCTATAGATAAAATTAGAGATACAGCAGATGCGCATGACCGTTTATTTATTGTGGAAGTAATGGGCAGAGATGCAGGATATATTGCTTTACACAGCGGAATTGCAACAGGTGCTGAAAATATCTTAATCCCAGAAACTAAAACAGATATAGAAGCAATCATTGCTTCTTTAACCGAAAAAGAGAAACGTAAAAAACTGGTAAACTTAGTAGTGGTTGCCGAAGGAGACAAGTTTGGTGGAGGTAATGAAATTGGTGCCATTTTAAAAAACCGTTTACCTAATGCAGACATACGTGTTTGTATATTAGGTCACATACAAAGAGGTGGATCTCCATCTTGCTTAGATCGCTTGATTGCCAGCCGAATGGGATTTGCATCAGTAGAGTGTTTGTTGCAAGGAACGCATAATGTTATGGTGGGTATTATGAATAATAAATTACACTACACACCGTTGGATAATGCTGTAAAAGCCAAACAAAAAATTTCAGACGATTGGTTACGTATAGTAAAAATTCTTGCTAGCTAAATAAAAAATAAATAATAGTAAATATCATGTCAAAAAATTTAGACAAATACCTGCATAAGAATATGGACAAAGAAGCAGGTGTTAATCACGTTGCTCACAGAACAAAAATTGTTGCTACCGTAGGGCCAGCTTGCGACACCTACGACAAATTGTTGGAATTGGTTAAAGCAGGAGTAAACGTTTTCAGGCTGAATTTCTCTCATGGAAATCATCAAGATAAACTAACTATCATAGAGCATATTAGAAATATCAATAGCACACAGCCATATAATATTGCTATACTTGCCGATTTACAAGGTCCTAAATTACGTGTTGGCGAAATTGAGAATAATGCATTAGAAATTAAAGCAGGCGATATTCTCACTTTTACAAATGAAAAATGTGTAGGAACCTTAGAAAAAATTTACGTTTCCTATCCAAACTTGGCTGGGGATGTTACCATGGGTAATATCATCATGATTGATGATGGCAAATTAGAAGTGAAAGTTTGTGGTATTGAAAAGAATGGAGACGTAAAAGTGCAAGTTATTTTAGGTGGTATTCTTTCATCTAAAAAAGGAATCAATTTACCTGATACAAAAATTTCCTTACCAGCTTTAACAGAAAAAGACCTCGCCGATTTAGAATTTATTATTGAGCAAAAATGTGATTGGGTAGCACTAAGTTTTGTAAGAAGTGTAAAAGATATTGTAATTCTCAGAAGTAAATTGGATGAGAAAAACAGTAAAACAAAAATCATAGCAAAAATAGAAAAACCAGAAGCGCTGGTTAATATTCGCGATATCATTTTAGAAAGTGATGGTATAATGGTTGCTCGTGGAGATTTGGGTGTTGAATTACCAGTAGAACAAATACCATTGATTCAAAAAGAGTTGATTCGCAAATGCATTCACCGTGCAAAACCTGTAATTGTTGCTACGCAAATGATGGAGAGTATGATGGAAAGGGTTAAGCCAAATCGTAGTGAAATTACCGACGTTGCAAACGCTGTATTGGAAGGAGCTGATGCTGTAATGCTAAGTGGTGAAACTGCAGCAGGTAACTACCCTACCCTTGTGGTAGAAACAATGCGAAAGATAATTGCTGAAGTAGAAAAGAAAGAATACCGATACAATCGTTCTGAAGACCTTAAGCCACAACCCCACTCCCCTTCATTTCACAGTGATGCTATTTGCTACAACGCATGTAAAATGGCAGAAGATGTTGAAGCTAGTGCACTAATTGGTATGACGCAGAGTGGTTATACTGCATTTATGTTAAGTAGTTACCGCCCATCTTCTCCATTGTATATTTTCACAAAGGAAAAAACACTAGTAAACCAGTTGAGTTTAAGCTGGGGAGTTCGTGCATTCCATTATTCAGAAGAAGAAAGTTTAGATAATATTATCACCGACCAAATTGATATTTTAAAAGAAAGAGGATTTGTAAATAGTGGTGACTTTGTTGTAAATACTGGTAGTACTCCAGTATCTCAGCATTTACCTACCAACCTCATTAAACTAACCAAAGTAGACTAATTAGCTACTTATTGCATTTTTATATAAAAAGATTCCTCAAACGGGGAATCTTTTTTAATTTCAGGTATTGCTTTATTAGAAACACACGCCATTATGAAAAGATTACTCACTTGCTTATTCTTTATTCCAGCGCTATTTATGAAAGCTCAGGAAGTTTCAATTATTCCACAACCCACCCAATTAACAATGGGTAAAGGAAATTTTTCTATCCAATCAAATACCAAGATTGTATTGGGTGCCGAAGGATTAGAAAAATCTGCAGCATTTTTACAGGGATATGTTCAAAAAATGTATGGCCTGCATTTAAAAATAGAACACAAAGGAATTGCTACTGGTAACATTGTGCTGAGGTTAAAAAAAATAAATCATACAGTTGCAGGTGCTTATCATATGGAAGTGAATAACGATTATGTTTCAATTGAAGCGGATCAAGCAACAGGCGTATTTTATGGAGTTCAAACCTTATTGCAGTTATTGCCGGTAACTACTGCAAATGAATTAGTGATTCCACATCTAAGCATAATCGACAAGCCCCGCTTTGCTTACAGAGGAATGCATTTAGATGTTGGTAGACATTTTTTTCCTGTAGACTATATAAAAAAATACATTGACTTTATTGCCATGCATAAGATGAACACTTTTCATTGGCATTTAACAGAAGATCAGGGTTGGAGAATTGAAATAAAAAAATATCCTAAACTTACTGAAGTAGGTGCTTATAGAAATGGAACTACCATTGGCAGGTATCCTGGAACTGGAAATACCAATACTACTTATGGAGGGTATTATACTCAGGAACAAATTAAAGAAGTAGTTAAATATGCTGCAGACCGTTACGTAGATATTATTCCCGAAATAGAATTGCCTGGCCATTCATCTGCAGCCATTGCTGCTTATCCCGAGCTAAGTTGCTTTCCGGAAGAAGCTACTAAACATCCATCTAAAACAGCCTGGAATGGCACTACAGAAGGAAAACAAGTACAACAAACCTGGGGGGTATTTGAAGATGTATTTTGCCCAAGCGAATACACTTTTAATTTTTTAGAAAATGTTTTTAACGAAGTGATTGAACTGTTCCCATCTAAATACATTCACATAGGTGGAGATGAGTGCCCAAAGGAATCTTGGAAAAGATCTGCATTTTGTCAGCAATTGATTAAAGACAAAAATTTAAAAGATGAACACGGATTGCAGAGCTATTTTATTCAAAGAATGGAAAAGTACTTGAACGGCAAAGGAAAACAGATTATCGGCTGGGATGAAATATTAGAAGGTGGATTGGCACCAAACGCTTTAGTGATGAGCTGGAGGGGTGAAAAAGGGGGCATTGAAGCTGCTAAACAAAAACATCAAGTAATAATGACTCCAGGAGAATGGGTATATTTTGATCATGCCCAAAACAAGCCTGAAGATTCTGTTACGATTGGTGGATTTACCGACTTACAAAAAGTGTATGGCTACGAACCTGTTCCCAAAAGTTTGAGTGAAACAGATGCTCAATATGTATTAGGGGCTCAAGCCAATTTATGGACAGAATACATTACCAATACTAGTAAAGTAGAATACATGCTTTTCCCAAGAATGAGCGCATTAAGTGAAGTATTATGGAGTTCTAAAGAAAACCGTCATTGGCCCAACTTTAAGGAAAGGATGCAGCAACAATATAAAAGGTACGATCAGTGGGGGGCTAATTATAACAAACCTGCAAAATAACTGCGTTTTATTGCGGTTTTTTGGCGTTTAATTGTCATTTTATGCAAAAACAGGCTTATTTTAGCAATATAAAACAAGATCCGATGGTAGATTCTTTTGAAAAAATCGATGTAAAAATTTGTAAAAACCAAAAGGAAGGGGCCATTTATGTTGCCAATCAAATTGCACTTTTAATTAAAGAAAAGCAGTCAAAAGGAGAAAAATGTGTTCTTGGCTTGGCCACTGGCTCAACCCCTATTGCTATGTATGCAGAATTGGTAAAAATGCATAAAGCAGGCAATTTGAGTTTCAATAATGTGATCAGTTTTAATTTGGATGAATATTATCCTATAGACAAAGATGCTTATCAGAGTTATTGGAGTTTTATGCATCGGCATTTGTTTAATCATGTAGATATTGATCCGGCCAATATTCATTTACCAAATGGAAATGCACCAAAAGAAGACATGAAAAAATACTGCGCAAGCTATGAAAAAGCAATTGAAGACGCAGGAGGAATTGATTTACAAATATTAGGTATTGGGCAAAACGGACATATAGGATTTAATGAACCAGGATCTAGTATGTTATCTAAAACCAGATTGGTTAATTTAGAAAACAGTACTAGGATTGCCAATTCATACGAATTCCAAAGCATTTCTAAAGTACCTCGTTTAGCTGTCACAATGGGCATCAGCACCATTTTAAAAGCAAAACGGATTGTTTTAATGGCTTGGGGTAACAAAGCCAATATAGTAGCCAAATCGGTAGAAGGCAATGTAACAGAAACCATTCCTGCAAGTATTTTACAACAGCATAATGATGTAAGCTTTGTTATAGATGAAGCTGCTTCTACCGAATTAACTAGAATAAAATCTCCATGGTTGGCGGGAGAATGTATTTGGACAAACGCCTTAATTAAAAGAGCAGTTGTGTATTTAGCTTTGAAACTAAATAAATCGGTGTTGAGTTTAACTTCTTTGGATTATACAGAAAATGGTTTATCCGATTTACTAGTAGAAAAAGGAGACGCATATGAAATTAACTTACAAGTATTTTATATGCTACGCGACAGTATTACTGGTTGGCCAGCAGGAAAGCCAAATGCAGTAATTCCTGCACACCCAGAAAGAAGCGCCCCTTATCCAAAAAAATGTTTGATCTTCTCTCCTCACCCCGATGATGATATCATTAGCATGGGTGGAACTTTTATGCGCTTGCACGACCAAGGTAATGAAGTGCATGTGGCTTATCAAACCAGTGGAAATATTGCTGTTTCTGATGAATTTGTTACTCGCTTTATTGATTTTGCAGTAGGATTTGAAGAAATGTTTGGCATAGACAATAGCAAGAGTAGAGAGCAATTACAAGCAGCTCGTGCATTTATTGCAGCAAAGAAAAAAGACCAAATGGATACCTCTGAAATTCGTGCTATCAAAGGCCTGATAAGAAGAGGAGAAGCAAAGGCAACCTGCAGATATGTAGGCTTAACAGAAGATCGTTGCCATTTTATGAATATGCCTTTTTATGAAACAGGGGCTGTTGAGAAAAAGCCATTGGGCGAGGCTGATATTTTACTCACCATGGAATTGCTTAGAAAACTTCAACCACATCAGGTTTTTTGTGCGGGTGATTTAGCAGATCCACATGGTACACATAAAGTTTGTTTAGAAGCTGTATTTGAAGCCTTAAAACGCATTAAAGCGGATGGAGATGATTGGGTAAAAGATTGTTGGGTTTGGTTGTATAAAGGAGCTTGGCAGGAATGGGATATTGCTGAAATTGAAATGGCCATCCCTATGAGCCCAGATCAGGTTAAGAAAAAACGATTTGGTATTTTTATTCATCAATCACAAAAAGATGCAGTGCCATTTCAAGGAGCCGATAGTAGAGAATTTTGGCAAAGAGCCGAAGATAGAAATGCCAATACAGCCAACCTTTATGCCGATTTAGGTCTTACTAAATATGCAGCAATGGAGGCATTCGTTCGCTGGCATTATTAATATTGATTAGCTATTTAAATAAACGTTCCGATAGTATCATCGGGACGTTTTACATTTACAACATGCAGCAGCAGGAGAAAAATAAAGCACTAGCCTTAAAATGGAAAAATGCTTGGGCTATCAACCAATTTAGAACTAAAACCATAATCGGTTCTATTCTCCTAAGTATTGTGCTCGTATCATTTCCTCGTTTTTTTGCTTTAATTGAAATGAGAAAAGGTATTGTTTTAGAAGATTATCTTTTAGATCAAATTCCTTCTGCAGATTTATCCATTCCTATTTTTATTATCATCTGGGGTACTGCCCTATTGTTGCTAAATAGATTGATAAAAGATCCTGCTATTTTTTTACAGTTCCTGCTCTCCTTTTTAGTATTATGTATTAGTAGGATCATTAGCATTTGGCTGGTTCAACTAGATCCGCCAATTGGATTAATTCCATTGAACGATCCCGTAACCAGTATTTTTTATGGTGGCAAAAATGTTTTTATTCAAAAGGACTTGTTTTATTCTGGTCATACCGCCACACAGTTCTTGATGTTTTTAACGTTGAAAAAACGGAATGAAAAAATAATTACCGGCATTACAACATTATTAATTGCCATTTTGGTATTGATACAACATGTGCATTACACCATTGATGTGCTTGCGGCATTTCCACTTACATTACTGGTATATTTTGTAGGAAAAAAAATAGCTACGTACTAAAAAGCTTCTCCAATTTGAAGATAGAATCCCTTATTAATCCCACCGGCAATCCCATAATCAATTCGAATATTTAGTTTCTCCGATTTATTAATAGCAAAGCGAAGCCCTGCACCGTAAGAGTATTTTAATTTATTCAAAGAGAAATCAGACACTTTATCATTTACATTCCCTACACCGCCAAATACGACTGCGCCTATCCGTTTATAAATGGGCATTCTATATTCAGTTTGAATCACAAATTCTTGTTTGTCTTTATACCTACCCTCATAATAACCTCTCATTCTATTGGCGCCTCCAAATGAAGCAAGGCTCCTTATAGGAATATTTTCTCCGCTATTATTAAAGCTATAGAGTTGCATAGCTAATACCTGATTATCATATAGTCGAATATATTTACGCAAGTCCAATACAAAATTGGTGTATTGAAAATCCGTGCCAAATAAAGGACTAAAATTATTGAAATAGAATTGTGCAAAACTTCCTTTGTTAGGAGAAAATGCACTGTTTCTGCTATCAAATGTTATACTTGCACCAAGACCACCTACTTGATACCCACCCCTACCTGCAATATTTTGCTGATCAAATAATCCTCCTGGTTCATAATGAATATTCCAAACTTTTTGAAACTCAAATATACTTCCAACAAAAAGATGGGGAGCTAGTTTACGCATTAAATGGGCATACAAATAAAATTGCTGAAATTGATACGGCTCTTCGGCATTGTCGGGACTATTTTTTCCTAAGCCCCAAAACTTATCTGGAAATGAACTGTAAGAAATCTGTTCTAATAAGATGTATTTTTCTTTGTTAAAATATTGAGCCCCATTAATAGCCGTAACTAATTGTTTTTTGGTTGAATACAAAGCCAGAACTTGCAAATTAGAAGTTCGAGAAACGGTATCATTTTTAAACGGTCTAAACGTGATAGAACCTGCAGCTCCAAATGCCCATCCCGTTTCAATTGATTTTGCAATAACCGGGAAAATGACCAATTGCTTCTTTTTTGTAGAATCAGTTTGAGCAGCCAGATTAGTAAAAATCATCAAAATGCTAATAAACAAAACAGCAAAGAGGCAAAACTTCCCTTTCATAAGCATGTAAATTAAGCAGTTGCAAATAAAAATCCTTAAAAACCTACATAAATGCAGTTTCTGCTAATTTTTAAGTTTCAACCAAATTTTGTGAATAAAGGGGATTGTTTTATATTTGCAGCCCTTTAAGGGTATTGGCTGCTTAATCTAGCTGAATATCTAAACCCCGATGATGCACGAATCGGGGAAGCATTTTTTAAGACGTGCAAAAATTATGGCTGCGTAGCTCAACTGAATATCATAGATTTTCGGCTTGAGGAACGAAAGCCAGAAAATCTAGATCCCGATGAGGCACGAATCGGGGGAGCATTTTTAAGATGTGCAAAAAATATGGCTGCGTAGCTCAACTGAATAGAGCATCTGACTACGGATCAGAAGGTTTTAGGTTTGAATCCTAACGCGGTCACAAAGCCTCGCATGAAATGCGGGGCTTTATTATTTCTACACGTCAAAAGCTTGCTTTTGTAAGTGGAGAAATGATAAAGACCGTTCGCGAAGCGAACAGGGGCTTTGGGTAAGCCCACTTCGAAAGGATCAC
>VIKJ01000183.1 GCA_008080615.1 Chitinophagaceae bacterium
TACCGATTTTATCAGTTATCCCGATTTTTTTTATTTGTTGTATCAATATCAGCAAAAAAATACAGTATATGCCATGGCCCTTAAAATGGATGGCAATGGAAATAAATTAGGTAACCCTATTCAATTAGATACAACCAATAATGTAAACTACACTGTAGAAAATAAAATTTACACATTTATTAATAGTGAGGATAAACAAAAAATAGTAGCGTTTAAAATAAGTACTAAAAACGATAAGGAGCATGTGGTTATCTCCCTGCTCTTTAATAAAGAATTACAGCAATTAGAAAAAGTAAGAGCGGCTATCAATATGCCCGAAAAAAATGATTTCCTCAGTGAATTTGGGGTGGGAAATGATGGGGGTATTGTTTGTTTAAGGCAATCTGGAACGAGCCAAAATGATAATATCAATAAAATTTCACTCTTGGTAAAGCCATTGGGAAGCATCAATTATGCAGTGAATGAGTTGAAAATAAATAAAATTTATTTAGATGATACAAGGGTAAAAATCGACAATAGAAATAAACATTATTTAATTACTTCTTTCTTTAGTAAAATTAGAAGAGGCAATGTAGATGGCCTTTATTACACTTTATGGGATATTGATCAAAATAAAGAATTGCTGAATGCTACTACCATATTTACAGATGAATATAGAGATGATGTAAAAGGCGCGGATGTGCCACTTAAAACAGCATTCAATGATTTTTATTTAAAGAATTTGATATTGCGTAAGGATGGAGGTTTTATGGTGGTTGCAGAATCGGCCTATGTAACCAGTAGGGGAAACACCCTTAATAGATGGGATTATATGAATGGCTCACCATTTTTCAATCCTATGTTTGGGGGCAATTATTTTGGAAGTGCTTACAATTATTATTCAATGAACAATGCCATGGGGCTGTATCCTTGGGGTAGTGGGTTTAATAGTTGGGGCAATTTCAACAATAGCAATATGGGAAATAATGTAAATCGTTATTATGCCGATAATGTGGCCATTATTTCATTTGAACCCAACGGAAAAATGGAATGGAGCAATGTAATTCGCAAATCTCAGTATGATGACAACACCGACAATTATATTGGCTATGGTATTGTTAATTCTCCATTTTCTTTTTAATATGCAAGACAAAAAGAGCAATAACCTTACCGATCAAACAATGACACCAATTGGGCAAATTGATCGTAACCCTACTATCAAAAATTTAGATAGAGGATACGATTTTATGCCGCGTCACGCAAAGCAAGTAGGTGCACGTATGGCTATTCTCCCTTGTATGTACAGGGGTTATACTTGTTTTGCTAAAATTGAATTTTAATTTACAGCCGTGGTATTTTTATTTAGAGATAAATCGGTAATTAATATATTGTTTTTAATCATATTAAGTTTACTGGTTCATGCCCATTTCTTTTTTGTTGCACCAGTTTTATTGGGTTCAGTAAATGAAGGATTATTTGCCGTTTTCCTCTTTCATTATTTTTCTAGTATTGATACAACCTTTCTATTTATACTGTATTTAGCGGCATTACTAATTCAGGCCATCAGGCTCAATATGTTGTTGATGGAACTAAAAATGTTCCAGAAATTGGGCTATACTGTTGCAATGAGCTATGTTTTATTGTCGGGGTTTTTTATTAGTTGGACAGCCATTACACCAGCTTTATTTGCTAATTTTTTATTGATCTGGTTATTTATAAAAATCACCCGTTTATTTAATCAACCCAACCCTAAAAATTTATTATTCAATATTGGTTTGATTGTAGGCAGTACTATATTATGTTATCATCCTACTGCCATTTTAATTATTGTAGTATTATTTACCCTAGGTATTATGCGACCATTTAAATTACAAGAGTGGTTTGTGCTTTTGATGGGAATTGCCTTGCCTTACTATCTATTAGGTTCTTGGTTATTTCTCAATGATCGGTTAGGGGAAATTTACGCTTATTTGCCCCATTGGGCATTGGTGGTTCCTGCAGTTAAGATGGATGCAGCATTTATAGTGGGCATTTCGGTATTGGCCATTGCATTTATTGTAGGATTTATCTGTTGGCAGCAGTTTAATAGCCGCTTAGTGATTCAGATTAGGAAAAACTGGAGTGCCATGTTGTTGATGTGCCTCATTTTGTTGGCAGTTCCATTTGTGTTTAGGGATGGAGGCCTACCTGCGGCTTTTATGTGTATACTCCCTTTATCGGTATTTATTTCCAATGCTTTCTCCTATCCCCAAAAGCTTTTCTTGCCCAATTTGCTGTTTTGGGGCATGTTTGGGGTAGTGATGTACAATAATTGGCAGATTATTAAATTTTAGCGTGTTCTTCTATTTTGGCTTATTACCTTTACGCCCATAAAATATATGCCCATGAAATTTGGTGTGGTGGTTTTCCCAGGTTCTAATTGTGATAGAGATATGCAAGATTCCTTGCAGCAAGATTTAAACAAAGAAGTTATTATGCTGTGGCATAAAGACAAAGATTTGTCTGCTTTCTCAACCAATGACTGTATTGTATTACCTGGAGGATTCTCTTACGGAGATTACCTGCGTTGTGGAGCCATTGCCCGATTTAGCCCCATGATGCAGTCGGTGCTTGAATTTGCCAATAAGGGTGGTAAGGTACTGGGTGTTTGTAATGGGTTTCAGATTTTATGCGAAATAGGTTTATTGCCAGGAGTGCTTTTGCAAAATGCAAATCAACAATTCATTTGTAAAAATGTATTCATTAATCACAATGGAGGCGGGGCACTTAAAATTCCGATTGCTCATGGCGAAGGTCGTTTTTATGCAAATGATGCTACTTTAAATGACTTGGAAAAAAATAATCAAGTTCTTTTTAGGTATTGCACCGAAACAGGCGAAATAAATGATGCAGCTAATCCAAATGGAGCTGCCAGAAATATTGCTGGAATTAGAAATGCCCAGAATAATGTATTTGGGATGATGCCGCATCCAGAAAGAGCAACTTCAACCGCATTGCATAATATAGATGGTAAAAAAGTATTTGAATTACTACAAATAAATTAATAGAAACAGAGAATGAAAAAATTAGTCATTGCATTGGTAAGTTTATTTTTTGTTGCACAGGCCAATAGTCAAATTAAAGACCCTGTGAATTTTACGTATAAGGCCAATAAAAGGGCACCCGGTGTGTATGAAATTGTAATTACCGCAGATGTACCAAAGCCTTGGCATATGTATTCTCAAAGTACGCCTAAAGGTGGGCCAATTGCTACCAAAGTAATTTTTGCAAAAAATCCATTGATTGTTCCAGAAGGTAAATTAAAAGAAACAGG
>VIKJ01000024.1 GCA_008080615.1 Chitinophagaceae bacterium
ATTTTCATTTACCACACTAATGATATCTAAAGAAGCATCCATGATTTTATTTAAATCATTATACGATTTAAATAAACTATTTTTTTCATCAACAGAATTAGTAATATCTTGTAAAGTTCCTATCAATTTGGTAATAACACCTAATTCTACAATTGGTTCTCCAATAGCTTTTACGTGTTTTATATTTCCCTTTGCGGTACGTATTATTAATATTAAATTAAATCCAATTCCTGTTTCAATGCTTCTTTTTATAGCAAGGCGAATACTATTCTTAGATATAGTTCCAAAGTAAAAATCTGTTGCTATTTTTAAATCAGGAATAAAATCTTCTTCTACTTCATGAATTTCTTTAATAGTTTTTGTCCAAAATAATCCTTGTGTTAACAAATCAAATTCCCAGCTTCCTATTTTGGCTAATCTACAGGTTTCCAATAATAATTCTTCAGACTTATCATGTAAATCAATGCCTGTAATGGTTTTAGCTATTAAGTGTTTATTGGTACCTTTATCGAAAAAAGCAATTGATTGAATGGTAACAGGAAACGCAACCTTGGATTTATTAAAGGCATTTAATTTTCCAATAGCCTTTTTTTGCGTTTTTCTTAAATTGATTAACGCTGTTAGTTTTAAATCTGAATCATCAAATAGATTGAAAAGACTCAACTTTTTAAACTCTTCATTAGTATATCCGAAAAGCAGTTGAGCACTAGAATTTGTATATATAACAGAGCCATCTTCATCTAATATAAGTTGAGAATTGGGCAAAGAATCTGACAAAGCCTCATAGCTATTGCTACTGAGCTCAAAAGAATTACTTACTAACATAATCAGCCATTTGGGGGCATTGGCTTATTTGCAATTTAATACTTTTTAATTGTTTCTTTGCAAAAAACTATACATGCTGTTATCGAAAAATAAGCTAATTATTATCACCGCTCCTTCTGGTGCTGGAAAAACTTCTATTACACATTATCTATTAAAGAAATACCCATTATTGTCCTTCTCTATTTCTGCTGCAACGCGCAAGCCTAGAGCAGGAGAAGAAGATGGTGTTCAATATCATTTTATTTCGGAAGCAGAATTTAAGCTTAAAATAGAAGCCAATGCTTTTGTGGAGTGGGAAATGGTATATGAGGGAAGTTATTATGGAACACTAAAAACCGAACTTGAGAAGAGCTGGGAAGCAGGGAAAACCCCCGTTTTGGATATTGATGTAAAAGGTGCAATCCATATTCAACAACAATTTGGTCCTAATTGCCTATCAATTTTTATTGAACCCCCTTCGGTGGATGAATTAAAAAAGAGACTTGAAAGTAGAGGTTCTGAAACCGCTGAAAGCCTGGCTACCCGCATTAATAAAGCCAATTATGAAATGTCGTTTAGCCATCATTTTAATAAAACGATTGTGAACCATCATTTAGACGAAGCTTGCAAAGAAACTGAAGCCGTCATAAAAGAATTCCTCGGTTGGTAAGCGGCATTCCGTACATTTATTCTCTAACAATTTGCCTGTGTCATCTTTTCAAAACAGAACTGTTTTTATTACCGGTGCTAGTAGAGGTATTGGAAAAGCCATTGCCCTTCGTTTAGCCAAAGAAGGCGCTAATATTGTAATTGCTGCAAAAAGCGTTTCCGAAGACCCAAGGTTGGGTGGAACAATTTACACCGCAGCTGAAGAAGTAGAAGCAGCTGGCGGTAAATCCCTTGCTGTTCAAGTAGATATTAGGGATGAAACTCAAATAGAAGCTGCTGTAAAGCTTGCAGTAGAAAGGTTTGGAGGTATTGATGTATTAATCAATAATGCATCTGCTATTCAGTTAACCCCTACAGAACAAACGGAATCAAAAAGATTCGATTTAATGCAAAGTATTAATGTTCGAGGTACTTTCTTAATGGGGAAACATTGCATTCCACACTTAAAAAAAGGGAAGAACCCGCATATCATTACCTTATCACCTCCAATTAATTTAGATCCAAAATGGTTGGGAGGTCATATTGCCTATACCATTACTAAATACAGTATGAGTATGTTGGCTTTAGGATGGGCTGCCGAATTAAAAAGTGCCGGTGTTGCTTCTAATGCCTTGTGGCCAAGAACAACCATTGACACTGCAGCAGTAAGAAATTTATTAGGTGGGGAAGCGCTTGCTAAAATGAGTAGAACTACGGATATACTGGCAGACAGTGTTTACTATATACTTTCTAAATCTGCTGCTCAATGCAGTGGTAATACTTTTGTAGATGAAGAAGTGTTGGCTGCAGAAGGTATTACCAATTTGGAAAAATATTCTGTAGTACCTGGGGCCCAATTGTATCGAGACCTTTTTGTATAAAATATTGCTCAACTTATATGCTTATCTAAATGAAAAAATATGTACTTGCTTGCTTGTGCCTTTCAATGATGCTTTCGGTGAATGCACAAAAAGTTACCCCATCAACTAGTAGTTTAAAAGAAGATGCCATTCGTTCGATTGATTCAAAATATGATGCATATAAAAACATAGCGCATCAAATTTGGTCCTTTGCCGAAGTAGGGTACAAAGAAGTTAAAAGCACCCAATTGCTTCAAGAAACGCTTCAAAGCAATGGGTTTGCGATACAGAAAGGTGTAGCAGAAATGCCAACCGCTTTTATTGCCAGCTATGGATCGGGCAAACCCGTTATTGCCATTCTTGCAGAATATGATGCTTTGCCTGGTTTATCGCAAGACGCGAGTGCAGAAAAAACCCCAGTAGTCGGTTTATCTAGTGGACATGGATGTGGACACCACTTATTTGGAACTGCTTCTGTAGCTGCAGGAATTCAAATAAAGCAATTAATTGAATCGAAAAAAATTACTGGTACAGTACGTGTATATGGTTGCCCTGCCGAAGAAGGAGGTAGTGGTAAAGTATATATGGTAAGAGCAGGTTTATTTGATGATGTAGATGTAGCCATTCACTGGCATCCTGATAATAACAACTCTATAACTATGACAAGTGCGCTAGCCAATACTTCGGCTAAATTTAGATTCACTGGATTATCTGCGCATGCTTCCATGAGCCCCGAAAGAGGTAGATCTGCATTGGATGGGGTAGAAGCCATGGACAATATGGCCAATATGATGCGGGAACATGTACCACAAGAAACCCGCATACATTATGTAATTACACAGGGTGGAAAAGCCCCCAATGTGGTTCCAGATTTTGCAGAGGTTTTTTATTATGTAAGGCATCCCAAAAAAGAATTTGTTGCAAGTATTTTTGAACGCTTAGTAAAAACAGCCAATGGTGCAGCAATAGGTACAGAAACAAAAATGGAATATGAAATTATTGGTGGTACCCACGATTTATTAATTAATCGAACACTGGCAGAAGCTATGCAGCAAAACTTGCAAAAAGTAGGAGGCGTAAAATATACTGCTGCTGAAATTGAGTTTGCTAAAAAATTACAAACCTCCTTTACTTTCAAAGCGCCTGCCATTGAAAGTGCAGAAAGTATAATACCATTACAAGCAGTGATAGATGCAGGTGGAGGTTCTACTGATGTGGGCGACGTGAGCTATGCAGTGCCTACTGTTGGCCTAACTGCTGCAACATGGGTTGCTGGCACACCCGCGCATAGCTGGCAAGCAGTAGCTTGCGGAGGCACAGAGATAGGTACTAAGGGAATGATGGTTGCTGCAAAAACAATGGCGCTTACTGCAATTGATTTGTTTACCAATCCTACTTTAATTCAAGCATCTAAAAAAGAGTTTATACAATCAAAAGGTGATTATAAATACAAACCCCTGCTTGGAGATAGAAAGCCGGCGTTGAATTATAGAGATTAAAAAAAGAGCGCATGATTCATGCGCTCTTTTTTTTCTAAGCTTCATTTTCCCAACGCTCAGGTCTCATCTGCGGAAACAATAATACATCTTGGATGGAGGATTGGTTGGTCATCATCATACACAAGCGATCAATTCCAATTCCAATGCCCGAAGTAGGCGGCATACCATATTCTAATGCTCTTAAAAAATCGTAATCAATAAACATGGCTTCATCATCTCCTCTTTCCATCAACTTCACCTGTTCTTCAAAACGTTCCCGTTGATCTATTGGATCATTTAATTCGGTGTAAGCATTAGCCAATTCTTTACCATTTACCATCAATTCAAAGCGTTCAACTAAACCAAGTTTGCTTCGGTGCTTTTTGGTAAGCGGACTCATTTCTACAGGATAGTCAATGATAAAAGTGGGTTGTATAAAACTAGGCTCACTTGTAGCGCCAAAAATCTCATCTATTAACTTACCCTTTCCTATAGTTGGGGGAACATCTATTTTCAATTGGTTACATACCGCCCTCAATCCAGCTTCATCCATTTCACTTACATCTATGCCCGTATTTTCTTTAATGGCATCATGAATACTGATTCTTCTAAAAGGGGCTTTAAAGCTGATGATTTTATCACCAAGTTGAACATCTGTTGTTCCGTGAAGGGTTAAGGCAATTTTTTCGAATAATTGCTCAGTTACTTCCATCATCCAGATATAGTCTTTATAGGCAGTATACCATTCTAGTACAGTAAATTCTGGGTTATGCGTACGGTCCATGCCTTCGTTGCGAAAGTTGCGACTAAATTCATATACCCAATCAAAACCACCTACAATCAATCGCTTTAAATACAGTTCGTTGGCGATTCTTAGGTAAAAAGGAACATCTAACGCATTGTGATGGGTTGTAAAAGGACGGGCAGCTGCACCACCAGGGATAGATTGCAAAACGGGCGTATCTACTTCTAAAGCTCCTTGTGCATTTAGGAACTCCCGTATGGTATTTACTATTTGAGTGCGTTTTACAAAAGTGTCTTTAACATCAGGATTGATAATTAAATCGGCATAACGCTGGCGATACCTGAATTCGGGATCGGTTACTGCATCAAATGTATTTCCTTCCTCATCTCTCTTAACAACAGGAAGTGGTTTTAATGATTTGGTTAATAAAGTAATGGTTTCTGCATGAACAGATGTTTCTCCTGTTTTAGTAATAAACGCATACCCAGTACAACCAATTATATCACCTAAATCTAAACCGTGTTTTACTACATTATCAAAAAATGATTTGTCTTCAGTTGGGCAAATATCATCTCTCTTTACATAAAGTTGAATGATGCCTTTGCTATCTTGAATCTTAATAAAGAAAACTTTTCCTTTATCATTAATACTCATGATTCTTCCTGCAACACATAAGTTAGTAAACTGATCTTTGGTTTCTTCGGTGTAATTTTTTTTGATATCTACAGAAAAATAATTCACCGGATAAAGCGCTGCCGGAAATGGATCAATACCTGCTGCTTGTAATTTTGCAAGCTTCTCTCTGCGTATTAATTCTTGTTCTGAAAATTGTACTTGACTCATAATTTCTTCATTCAAATGTACTAAAACAAAAGTCTCGCAGAAGCGAGACTTTGTATATGGATGGGTTAGTAAGTACTGGGAAACGAATTTCCCTACACAATATTAAAAAGACTTTTAACCAATGCAAAAATTTTTTTAAACAATTTTATTAACATTTTGGCTGTATATGTGAATTCAACCCCCAAAAAAATATGCATTTTGATTGTAATTCTACTTCGTTAATTGCAACACAACATCCTTTTTAAAATTTTTAATTCTTTTGAAACACTTATAAACAATGCGTTTGCAAAGAATCAATTTTTATTCTTTGATGAAAAATATTGCATTTTAATTTTCATTTATCTCCTTAAACAGGCAGAAAAAACCACCCCATTTTAAGGTATCGCTCAGAAAAAAAAATTTTCCTGAAACCCACACTTATTACCTTTAATCTAGCTAAAACGCATTAAATGAAGTTTCCCTCCCCTGTTTCGGTTAAATGGATTGCCGAATTGATTAACGCAGAAGTTGTAGGAAATACCAATACATCCATACTTGGTATCAATGAAATTCATAAAGTTGAATCGGGTGATTTAGTATTTGTAGACCATCCAAAATATTATGATACCTGTTTGCAAAGTGCTGCTGATTTTATTATCATCAACACAAGCGAAGTAAGTATTCCTGATGGAAAAACAATTTTAGTAGTTAATGATCCATTTGAAGCGTACTTAAAAATCGTAAATCATTTTCGTCCATTTACTGCTGCACAAAATTTAGTGAGTGATGATCTTATTATAGGAGATGGCTCTATAATAATGCCTAATGTTTTTGTTGGAAAAAATGTACGCATTGGAAAGAATAGTATAATTCATCCTAATGTTACATTGTTAGATTATACTGTAATTGGGAATGATGTAGTGATACAATCTGGTTCGGTAATTGGAGGAGATGCTTTTTATTATAACACAAAAAAGAACAGAGAACTTTGGTATAAAAAAATGCAAAGTTGTGGCAATGTAGTGATTGAAGATTCAGTAGAAATTGGCACAGGTTGTATGATTGATAGGGGAGTAACTGCCGAAACCAGAATTGGTAAGGGAACCAAAATGGATAATATGGTGCACATTGGTCATGATGTTACAGTAGGAAAGAATTGTTTGTTTGCAGCCCAAGTAGGAATTGCCGGTGGAACTATTATAGAAGATGGTGTTACACTTTGGGGTCAGGTTGGGGTTAACAAAACGCTTACAATTGGTGCCAATGCAGTTGTTTTGGGAAAAAGTGGAGTTGCTTCTTCATTGGCTGGCGGTAAAACCTATTTAGGTTATCCAGCCGAAGACGCTTCAATAAAGCGCAGAGAGTTGGTATGGATTAAACGTATACCAGAATTATGGAAAAAAGTAATGTACTAAACAGATAAGCCATATTTAGCAAGCATTTCCTTGCTTATCCTTTCTATAGATTTGTTTAGTGGCGTATAGCTAAATTCAGGGAATTGTGATAAGAACTTGCTATTATTAAAACTCACTTTAGCCTGAGCTGTTTTAGCTGTCTCTTTGGTAAGCAGCGGATCTTTATGTGTAAAGCGAGCTTTTATTGCTTCTAATCGCCAAACTATTTCTGCTAAAAATGGAGTAACTTTTTTATGCGGCATCTTTTTATTGAATGCTTTTGCAATTAAGTTAAATACCTCTCTATAAAAGGTATTATGGCCGCTAATGATGAATCGTTCGCCACTTACAGGTGATTCCATAATTGTCATCATTGCATTCACCACATCTACTACATCTACAAAACCACTCATTCCCTGTGTATACCAAGGAAATTCATCATAGGCCGATTTAAATATAGCAGATGAGCCACTATTCCAATCGCCTGCACCCAATATAATCACCGGGTTTACAACCGCTACATCAAGGCCTTCTCCCATTCCTCTCCAAACCTCTAGTTCGGCCATGTATTTGGTTTTTCCATATTCACTATTACTTGTTTCGGGGGTCCAATTCATGGTTTCATCAATTGGCTTATCTTCTCTTATTCTTCCCAATGCAGCAACAGAACTTACAAAAACCAATTTTTTCACTGCCATTTCAATACAAGCATTCACCACATTTGCAGTACCCTCAATATTGGTTTTAAAGAGTTTTACTTTTTGTGCAGGATTAAATGAAACCGTTGCTGCACAATGGTATACCTGTTCTATATTTTGTAATGCATTTTCTAGTGATAGAATATCTAAAATATCTCCCTTTACCCATTCAACTTTTTCTGTATTTGGTATGGATGGAATGGTGCTTCGATAGATTGCACGAACTTTTTTTCCAGTATTTACTAGTGCTTGTACTAAATGTGATCCTACCAATCCGGTAGCCCCAGTTACTAAAATCATTGCTCACAATTATTACATGTTCCGCTTACTACCAGATCGGTTTGTGCGGCTTTGAAACCCTTTGGTAGCTTCACTTTTGGAACACTCACATGATCTAAGCAATAGGTTGTACTACAGGTGTCGCAAATAAAATGTACATGATCGTCATGATGGTGCCCTGCTACACATTCGTCTTTACAAAGTGCATAAAGAATAGAATTATCGGCAGTAGGAATGGTATGGATAATTCCCTTTTCTACAAAAGTTTGAAGCGTTCTATAAATGGTAACTCGGTCAAATTCGGTACCGCTTTTATGTTCAATATCTGCATGTGCAAGTGCATTAGCCGATTGTAGAAAAAAAGATAGAATCTTTTTTCTAGAGTCTGTAATACTTAGCTGATGTTTTTTTAAAGTATCGGTAATGTTCAGTTGCATAAGCCCTGCTTATGGATTATTATTAAAAATACCATTTACAAAATTACCAGCAGAAGATTTTTCTTTTAGTAAACTGCGAATGTCTTTTTTTAGTTTTTCAATCTCCTCTTTTTTTAACCCATCATAAATTTGCCCCCTTACTTTTCCATCTTTGTCTACTAGTGCAAAAAACTGTGTATGAATAAATTGATCTTCTAATTTCTCTACACTGTTTTTTGGATCATCCAACATATAAGCAGAGCGGGCCAATTGGTAAAGACTATCTTTTCTGCCAGTTACAAAAACCCATTTTTGATCATTTACTTTTAATGAGTCGGCATATCTTCTTAACAAGGGTACAGAATCTGTTTCTGGATTGCAGGTATGAGACAGGATCATGAAATTGGGCTCCGATTCAAAGGTTTCATAAATGCCCTTCATGTTTTTGTTCATTTTAGGGCAAATGCCTTTACAAGTAGTGAAAAAATATTCCACTACTGCTACCTTACCCAACATATCTCTATCTGTAAAAGGATGCCCGTTTTGATCGGTGAACTTAAATGGCTTTACATAACTTATAACTGATAGTTTGGCTCTCCACATATCGGTACCCCTGAACAAGAAAAAATAAAATGCCAATACCAATATCAAAAAAAATCCCAAATAACCCAATAGCTTTTTGCTCATAAAAGGTGCATTAACAGCGTAAAGGTACAGCAGTTCTACAAATATTTTGCAACATAGTTGCACTGTACTACTTTTGCAGACGGATGAGTTTAAAGATCAATTGGGACGCTTTAGGAATTACAGCTTCAGTAGCATGTGCTATTCACTGCGCTGTGCTGCCCTTATTTATAAGCAGTTTGCCCTTATTTGGGGTTAATATCATAGAAAACCTACCCTTTGAGTATTTTATGATTGGCTTGGCTTTTACCGTAGGATTGTACTCTTTGTACCATGGTTTTAAAAAGCATCATCATAGCTGGTTGCCATTGTTGTTTTTTGGAACGGGTATACTCATGCTATTGGTAAAAGTGAGTTTGCATGAATGGCGTTTTTGGCTATTGGTGCCCTCTGTTTTCTTTATTGTAATAGCCCATTTTCTTAACTTTAAGTTGTGCCGCAAACACAATCATGCACATAGCAACGATTGTAATCACTAATTACCCTTTGAATTTTCTTTAAACGGTTCTTATATACAGAAAAAAGATACTAACTTGTATATGTAACATATCCAAGTTATGAAAACCGCTCAAATACACTACTATAATCAGCAGTGGAATACCATAAATCAAAGTCCTTATTTTGAACCTTTAAAGGCTCAATTGGTACTAGTTTTTGGAGCCGGTGCTCTTATTGTTCAACAATCTATATATGATCATATTAGGGTAGTTTATCCTAATGCCGATATTGTTTGTTGTTCAACTTCAGGTGAAATATTAAACGATCAGGTTTATGATGATTCAGCCGTTGTAACGGCAATCCAGTTAGAAAAATCAACCATAAGATGCGTTGAATACCAAATTAATAAAGACGTAAATAGCTATGAAACTGGTAAATTATTGATTCAAGATCTAGAGTCTGATGAACTTAAATCAGTTTTGGTAATTACCGAGGGTTCATTTATCAATGGAAGTGAACTCGTAAGCGGAATGAATGAGATGAATAAAAGAAATATCCCTATTACGGGAGGACTGGCAGGAGATGCTGCCAGATTTGCTAAAACACAGGTAGGCTTAAATGCTCCAGGAACCGAGGGCAAAACAGTAGGAATTGGCTTTTATGGTGATGCCATAGAAGTTGGACATAGTTCATTTGGTGGATGGGATGAATTTGGTAAAGAGCGGCTCATAACAAAGTCTAGTAAAAATATTTTATATGAAGTAGATGGTAAACTTGCTTTGGATTTGTATAAAGAGTACCTAGGTCCTTATGTAGATGAATTACCTGGTTCTGCCCTCTTATTTCCTATCAGTATGCGCTCTGATGATTCGGGTAAAAATTTGGTAAGGACTATATTGGCTATAGATGAAGAAAGCAAGTCGATGACTTTTGCAGGAAATATGCCCGAAGGGAGTAAAATTCGTTTGATGAAAGTGAATTTTGAAAAAATCATTGACGGATCCTCAATTGCTGCAAAAAAATCGATGGAAAATGGGCAGAAGCCTAG
>VIKJ01000184.1 GCA_008080615.1 Chitinophagaceae bacterium
CTCCGTCATCAAACCCCGATATATCATTCCAAAAATTATATTTATACAGCTTCATGTTTTAATTATTAAATTTCACCACTTGCACTCCAAGTACCTTTTACGGTGCTGTTTTGGTTAAGAAAAAACTCTGCTTTTTTATTTGTTACAAATCTTTTATGCAAAGAAATGGCAGAACCTTCGGGTGTTATTGTAACTTCTGGCACTGTCCCTGTTTTGAATGGAATAGGAAAAACAATTCTTATATTGCTTTTGCCTGCAAAGTCAAATGTCCCTGTTTGAAAAGTCCCGCCTAATGATAAATGCACTGCCATAACTAAAGTATTGTATTGCTTAATATTTCAGTTCCCGTATCTACTGTTCCTAAATCATTAACTTTTACGATAAAAAATTTAATTGAACCTGAAACATTGCTTCTAATCGTTGAAAAAAATGATTTGTTGTCACTATTAATATTCTCCATTATACCCAACTTAAAATTATCTCTTTCGGCAGGCGTATAGAGAGCATCCAACTCTGCTGTTGTTGCTGTTGTGGGATATACATAATTTTTAATCAAAAGTTTTTTATCCGCATCGCTAAATGTTGTCCATTGGGGAATTAAGTTAATTAATTCATTTCTTATTGAATTAAATCCACCAACCATATAACCAAAATTTACTAAATTGTTGATACCTGTTATGTTGGCATATCCGGCACTTACTGTTGCTTCTAATTTTAATGGAGCATTGCTTCCTAAATCGTCCCAATTAAAACCATCGTCAATATATGCCTTTTTTCCTGTTGTATCTATAAATGCTGTTAATAACATAATTACATTTTTATAATAGTTATATAAAATCTATCATTTGCATCGGTATTCATTACTCCACTCCCATCTACCGCCCCATTTATAATCCTTATCGTATGCATACCTGCTATTACCGTAGTAATTGCAAAACAAGTAGGAAAGGCTTGATGCTGATTTGCAATATTAAAAAATTTATTTATAGGTGCAACCGTAACGCCATCCACCTGCAATCTCATCTGTGTCATTCCTGTTCCTGTTTTAAATCCGCTGCCGCTTGCTAATATCAATATTTTTCCTCCATTAGACGTAAATGTTGATGTAACAATGACTGCATCGGCAGTAGAAGTCGATGCTGCACTCATATTTTCAATAACCTCTACAAAATTATTTAAAATAGGTATTTTGCTTTCAATAATCATAACCCAATTCTTGATGTTAAAAAATAAACGCTTACCGTTCCCTGTGTTGCGGCATTAAGATTTGCCCCTGTTGATACAGCCGTTAATTTAATATCCGTATCTATCAGGGTATCTTCCATTGCAAAATTCTGTGATAATTGAAAGGTATTGCTTGTAACAGGTTGAAACACATCAAAGGCACTTGCATATTTATCCAAGTTGCCTATAATGCCTGCTTTGATTGTATAAGCCGATATAGCCCCACCTGTAAAACTTTGATTTGGTTTAATCAGTACTCCTTTTAATACCCCTGCCCCTTTCAATGAAAAACCGCTACTTATAGTATTTGTCGTTGAAGCTATCGCAAAGTCGCTGAAAGTTTTGGTAACTTTAGTCCATGTATTAGGTTGAAAGGCATATAATACTCCTGCTATCTTAATGCCAAGCCAACCATCTGAAAGTGGTATTGCCACTCCAAAATCATTATCCTGAAATCCTGAAAAATCGGCAGGGAATCCAAGTTCCTTTCTAAACATGGCATCGCCGGCAATGATTTTAGTAGTTGAATTTTTAAGTTCTTTGCCTGTTGCATCTTTATAAACAGGGATTTGGTCAGCTAAAGGAGTTGTATTATCTGCTTTGGTATATTTTGAATCCTGTAACGCTCTGGGACTTACAAATTCATTTTCTGCCGTACCTGTATCAACACTTGCCCCTGTTGTTTCGGGTGCTGGTTTTACTATTATCTGTGTCATGCTTTTAAAACAGTTACTCTTGCATTTCCATCAACCACATCCCAAATGCCATCAACTATACCTATGTATTTATCAATTACTGCCGTTTCGTTTTTGGCTAATTTTACCGAATAGGAAGTTAAAGAAGCTGTTGCACCCAGCTTTACAAATAAATTTTTATTGCCATCATTGACAATTATCAATTCTTTTCTATCCGCATCTGCCGCCGCAAGAGTTACATTTGTTATTGATGAAACAACATTGGATAAGGTTGTATTTGCATTTCTTTTTAATTCCGGTAATTCAACTATTTGGCTATCTTGTTTGGCTTCCGTTGCCAAGCCACCGCCTGCCGTATCTTTAAATGCTTCGATAGCACTTCTTAACGCTTCAATATTTGCCGTTACAGGAACGGTTACGTCTGCATGAAAGAAGAAAATCTTTTTGGAAGCATCACGCATAACCATTTCATCATTCGCGATGGATATACTTAATGTAGATTTATCAAGATTGGTTACTTCGCCATTAACGGTTACTTTTACCGTTGAGCCATCATCAACTATCTGAACGCTTGCCATATAGATTTATATTAAAATGATTGGTTACTTCCTTGATTTTATGTTGCTTACCGAAATATATAAGTTCATCACCAATTTTAAACGTGTTAAACTTTTCAATGTTAATGTAAATGTCGTTAAAATTGTCCCTCGCACTACTATTATATAGTTTTTTTGCAATATCTTTTCTAATATAACTATAATGCTGCATTTCCAACATTTCACGCCTTATAATCCATAACTTTTGTATAGCCGAGCATTTACGAGTAGGGTCTACGCATACAGGGTATCTATCTTGTGCCAGCCCGATTTTCATTGCTTCCTGTACTTGATGTATGAAAGGTACGTAATAGGTATAATGCGGCTGTATGAGATATTCGGGTTGATTATAATAGGTTGCTATCTGACAAGCAGAGCCGCTATAATTTTCGTTTGCAATAATTTCTTTAGCTTCTTTAAATTGATTTTCAAAATAATATTCATCGCAATCCATAAATAAAAAGTGAGTGCAATTTTCTTTTAAAGCAGTAATATATCCCTTACGCCTTTTTTCTGTTTCGTTAAAATGTGGATGTGGCACTTCTTTAGGCTGAAAAAATACGGCAATATCAATAAGTCCCTTACATCTTAATTCATCAATCACAGGCAATAGTTCATCATTTTTGTTGCCCCAATTACTTACAATCTGATCTACAACTATTACAA
>VIKJ01000185.1:0-3828 GCA_008080615.1 Chitinophagaceae bacterium
AAAACAATCAAGCCTATTTAATAAGGAAAAGAGATGTTTTTGAGGATTTGTTAAGAAACCAAATTGAGTTGGATTAACAACTAATTAGTAGTTTGCAGGTACATGATAGAGCTTAGTAATATTTCTAAAAGTTTTCAGGGTAGAAATATCCTCGATGATATTAGTGCCATAATGGAAACGGGCAAATGCAACCTAATCATTGGTGCAAGTGGCAGTGGTAAAACCGTACTCACCAAATGCATCGTAGGATTGTTTAAACCAGAAAAGGGCGTAATATCTTACGATGGAGCAGATATGGTATCTATGGATGTAAAAGAACGAAAATTATTGCGTCAAAAAATTGGGATGTTATTTCAGGGTAATGCCTTGTTTGATTCTATGACGGTATTAGAAAATATTATTTTCCCCTTAGATATGTTTACCAATTTAACCTTGGGAGAAAAAAGAAAAAAAGCTTCTGAAGTTTTAGACAGAGTTAATTTACAAGATGCACATAAAAGATTTCCTGCAGAAATAAGTGGGGGAATGAAAAAAAGAGTGGGAATTGCCCGATCCATTGTACTCAACCCACAATATTTATTTTGTGATGAACCCAATTCGGGATTAGATCCACAAACCTCCTTGGTGATAGATAAATTAATTAAAGAAATTACCGTAGAGTATAATATTACCACCATTGTAGTTACGCATGATATGAATAGCGTGATGGAAATTGGGGACCATATTGTTTACTTACACCAAGGCAAGAAGCAATGGGAAGGCACTAATAAAGACATCATTTTTAGTAAGGATGAATTATTGAATCAATTTATTTTTGCTTCGGAGTTTTTACAAGATGCCAAACAAATGCGCATGATGGAAGCAGAGGGCAAAGTTTAGAATGCAGATAAATTAAACAACATGTTTCAAAAAATAAGCTTGATTCGTTTTTTTAGTTTGATCACATTTGCAGGAATTGGTCAATCCCCCATTGATACCATCCCACCCTATCAGAAGTATCCTGCAATGCCCGACTTTAAAATACTCTTAACGGATAGCACTTGGTTTAAAAAAGCCAATCTTCCTACAACTGAATATACTGCCATTATTTATTTTAGCCCTGAATGTGGACATTGCCAACATGAGGCCAAAGAGATTGTAAAAAATATAGATAGCTTAAAACAGGTATTCTTTGTGTGGGCCAGCTATAGAGACTTAAATGATATCAAAACCTTTTACTACCACTACAAATTAAACGAACATCCCAATAATATAGTTGGTAGAGATCCTCAATATTTTATACCTGCTTTTTTTCAGGCAAAGTACACGCCATTCGTGGCTTTGTACGATCAAAATAAGCAATTTGTTAAAGCTTGGGATATGGGTGTAGAAATACCCGAATTGTTGGAATTTTTTCGGAAAAAGTAACATCCCAATCGTACCTTTATACGAATTATAAAAATCACTTTAAATAATGCATTTATGAAAGTTACTGTAGTAGGCGCTGGTGCCGTTGGAGCAACCTGTGCCGATAATATTGCCCGTAAAGAATTGTGTACCGAGCTTGTATTGTTAGACATTAAAGAAGGTTTAGCTGAAGGTAAAGCACAGGACATGATGCAAACTGCTGCTTTGCTAGGTTTTGATACAAAAATTGTTGGATGTACCAATGATTATGCTAAAACTGGGGGAAGTAATGTAGTAGTAATCACTTCTGGAATTCCTCGTAAACCAGGCATGACTAGAGAAGAATTAATTGGTACAAATGCTGGTATAGTAAAAGAAGTATGTGAAAATATCTTAAAATATTCTCCTTATGCCATTATCATTGTGATTAGTAATCCAATGGATACAATGACCTATTTGGCATTACAAAGCACAGGTATACCAAAAAATAGAATTATTGGAATGGGAGGCACATTGGATAGTGCTCGTTTTAAATATCAATTAAGCACCCATTTAGGATGCAGCCCTGCCGATTTAAACGCAGTGGTTATTGGCGGTCACGGAGACACTACCATGATTCCATTGATTCATCATGCAACATGGAATTCTGCTCCTGTTAGCGATTTCTTATCTGCACAACAACAACAACAAGTTGTAAACGATACCATGGTGGGTGGTGCTACTTTAACCAAATTAATTGGAACTTCTGCATGGTATGCCCCAGGTGCTGCCGGAGCTGCATTGGTAGAAAGTATTTTACGTGATGAGAAAAAATTATTTATTGCCTAGGCGTACCTGTAATCATTGGAAAGAATGGCTGGGAGAAGATAGTTGAATTTAAATTAAGTGAAGAGGAACAAGCCGCATTTAATAAGAGTGCAGACGCAGTAAGAAATATGAACGAAGTATTAAAAACCTTATAAGCTATTTGATCCAACGCATTGCTGTTGCAGCAATGTTATTGGTATCTTGTAACTGCATACACTTAAAATGCCCTTTGGGGCATTTTTTTGTGCCGTAGTTCGAACAAGGTTGGCAAGTTAATTTGGGAACAATAAAATTTTCATACACGATTGTTTCACCATGTAGTTGAAGCTGCTTTTTCCCATAGTATGGTTCTACATCTAATAAAGGAGAAGTACCTCCCCAAATGGCCAATACTTTTTTATTAAAGGCACAAGCAATGTATTGAAAGCCTGTATCATGAGAAATAATCAACTTGGCTCTTCTAACTAAATCGGCAGACTCATATAAACTAAATTTTCCGCAAGCATTGTAAATTTTGATAGGATCGATTGAAGCAATAGCTTCACCATCATTGGTATCTTCTTTACCACCAATCAATACAATAGGAAAATTAATTTGCTCGCAAAGAGCTTGTAATTTTTTTACAGGTAGTTTTTTGGTGAAATAAGATGCCCCTATTACAATGGCTACATAACCCGCCATTTGTGCAAGCGGAATATCATTGGGTTGTATTCCTTTTCCATCTGGAATAAAATAATCCAACCCTTGTTCATCATTTTGAATTCCCAATGGCTGCAATGCATCTAAACAACGATCGGTAATATGCCGCTTAGGCATGGTATTAATGCCCAATTGCGTCAAAAGCCATTTTTGAATACTCAATTTATTGTAAGAGAGAACCGGCTTTTTCAATTTGAATTTGATAATAGCCGTTCTGAAATTTTTATGCAAATCTATGATGTAATCGAAATTTTCCGTTTTCAATTCATCAATTAACGTATTCAAATCATTTTCAAAATAATGAAACTGATCTATATAGGGATTGGCTTCTGTTACTGCTTTAAATGAGCTCTTGGTAAGAAAATGCACTTGAGCATTGGGGTATTGCGTTTTTAAACAACGAATAGCAGGCGTAGTTAGCACGATATCGCCAATGGAAGAAAAACGAATGACCAAAAATTTCATGCTATAAAATTAACCAATAATGCTTCAAAAGCTATGGCATCATTTCTTCTGTTTCTAAATAATTCAAATCCTTGTGAAAGGTTTCTTCGGTAAAATAATAAGCCACCAAAGAAATAGACATTACTACAATACCTGTAACAATTCCACTTTGTATTAAACCCCAACCCCAGGTTTTTTGAAAAATAGTTAAGAACATCCAATTGATTAAGGGCAACGCACCTCTTACCATATTAGGAATAGTGGTAGCAGCAGTAGCCCTTAAATTAGTGCCAAATTGCTCAGCACCCATCGTAATGAAAATAGCCCAAAAACCTGTACTAAAGCCCAACAAACCACAAATAGCATACATGGTTTCATCGCTTTTATTAATACCACTAAAGAATAAGATTAATGCCAAAATGCTTAACATGTAAAAAGTGAGCAATGCTTTTTTCCTACTCTTAAAATATTGACTCACCAGCCCAATTAAAA
>VIKJ01000185.1:3865-4249 GCA_008080615.1 Chitinophagaceae bacterium
ATCTCCAATGGCAATGCCTACATAAGCATACATGATGGCTCTTCCACTTTCTATATTATTGACTCCATATAAATCACCTGCAAAGCGATTGCTAAGATTAACTAATATGCCAATTACATACCAGGTTGGCAAACCAATTAAAATAGCCAGCATATATTTTTTAAATCGCTTGCGGTTATTTAAGAACATCATAAAATTACCCCGCTGTACACCTGCTTGGTGTTTGATATTGGTAAACATACCACTCTCTACAACAGAAATTCGCAACAACAATAAACCAACACCCAAGCCACCTCCTATTTTATAACAGAGCCTCCAATCGTTGGTAGCTTTATAAATAAAATAGGCAAATACAGCCCCAAACAAACCAATGCCTGCAACCAA
>VIKJ01000025.1:0-10915 GCA_008080615.1 Chitinophagaceae bacterium
AGATGCAACTTTATCAGAAAGATTATTGTATCAATGGAGAGGATTGTGGAGGAGGTGATCATTGGGGATATAAATTTATACCCTATATCATATAAGTTATTTAAATAATTGGTTATAATTTTAAAAGAACTCTTTTGCATAGTACCCAAAAGAGTAGCACAACGGTACTACACTTGATGACGATCAAGTGGTTGGGCGGCCAATTAACTGCTGAGGCTTAAAACTGCGGTCTTTTAATTCAAATTAAATTATAATTATGAAAGAAAAATTTCAATCTTTAGGAATTATTTTAACAAAAGAAAAAGCTCGAAAAGTTGTAGGTGGTTGTTCTTCAGCATCAATTTGTTATGATGCATATTTTAGCACATACCCTGGTTGTGTTAGCACAATGGAAACATTTCAACAAACAGGTGTTATCATGAATGGAGATTGTTATGATGGAATTAGAACATCATTTATGATCTGTTGGGATCAAATGTGTAATGAACAACAATACTAATTCTTTTGTGGTGGCCAATTTGAATTTGGCCACCATTTTAAATTATTTTTATGCTTCGTACAATTTATTTAATTACTATTTTTTTCCTTTTATTTAATTCCGCCAATTCCCAAACGGATAGATTATTTATTGCCACAAGTAAACAATCATTTCAACTTTTTACTCCAATTGAAGTTGAACTTAAAACATTAAGGTTTAGCAATTGCAACAATATTCTTTCTTGTACGATGGAAGTTTTTGATAGTAATTTACGTATTGTACATAGTAGTAAGTATGCTTTAAATAGAGAGCCAGAGATATTTAGGTTTTCAATGCCGGATACTTGTGGTAAAGGGAATTATCTTTTAAATGCCTATATCTCTAATTTAGATTCCAATTTGGAAGATCATATTAGCAGTGCACTCATTTATTATGGTAATTATCAGGAATCTCAATTTCTAGCTCAGAAAAAGTGCTTTATTAAAGTTATGCCAGAGAGCAGTAAAGCCTTATACAATTTCACCAATAGGTTTATTGTTCAAATTTCGAGTAAAGACAGTATTCCTATTATGCGTGACTTTTTTGTTAGAAATCAAAATGGGCTTTTAGTTGCAAAAGGCAAAACCAATTTCTCAGGTATAACTGTAGTGGATATTCCAAATATAGAAGGGGATAGATATTCAATTACTGCATTTAATTGTGATACTATTCAATTATCTGGCTTTGAATATGATGGCTTTGCTATTCAAGCTACTGGTAAAGAGAAACTTCAGATTGCTTTATTAAAAGGGGAAAAAGAACAATTGCAACAAGTTAAATTGATGGTTTATAAAGATTCTTTACTTATAAGCGAAACGCCAATTCATTTTCAAAATGATATTGCAATTATTGAAACATTAATTGATGTAGCACCTTTGGTAAACCAATTAGTATTAATGAAATTAGTTGATTTAAATAATAATTTACTATGTACACAATCTTATTGGTTAACTGAGCATCCTGAACCTGCCGCTTTAATTATTAAAAATTTCGATAGCGAAAAAGTAGGCAATAATGTGCTTAATGTTCCTACTAATTCTTTCTCACTATATTTTCAAACTTCTATACCATCTGGCGAGAAAATTTCATATCAATTATTAAATGAGAAAGCTGAAATTATTACGATAGGACAATCTATTGTAAACAATAGCGGACATGTTGAAATAGCTAATTGTAACTTTTATGGTAATGCAACTGCTTCTTTTTTTATTAATCCAAAATATAAAAATCCAATCTTAACATTTGTAAATAAGTCGCCAATACACAATAACCTTTTTAGCAAGGCAAGAAAATACTTTCCAATTTATAATATCCCATCCAACACACCTTTAGTTAATTATACTTTTAAAAATGATACATTAACAAATCATTCCCCACTGCCCGAAGTGGTTGTTAAAACATTTAGTAAAACCAGAATTCAAGAAATGGAGGAAAAATATATTACAAGTGCTTTATTTAAGAGTATTATGAGTACAGATATTGTTGTGGAAGATGATCCTTCAGCTATTAATTATAACAATCGATTTTTTGATTATTTAGTTAAGTATATACCGGGCTTAAAATGGGATAATGGTAAACAATCTTTTAGTTATAGAAACGGGTCAGTTGATATTTTTGTAGATGAAACCATCAACAAACCCGTACCCGAATCTATGTTAGACATTGCTTACATTAAATTCATTAAAGGGTCATTTAGAGGCTCAAACCAAAGCAGAAATGCTGGCCCGCTTACTGTTGGTTCTGGGTATAATGTGGGTGTTACAGGGTATATTTCTATTTACACCAAAAAATTCGATGCTAATAATAGCAAAAGTATAAAATTAAATGTAGCAGTTGAAGGGTTTAAAAATTAAACCGCTTTCTATCAATAACCCTGCAACAATCAATAAAGGAGCAATGGTAATGCGCGTTGAACTGTACACTTCTTTGGTATCAAATACATTGGGGTCGGGGCTTTTGCCTCCACTCATTAAAAACATGCCCAATGCAATGGTTACACCACCAATCAACATCCAAGTATAATTTTCTTTAGAAAATAGGGTAGTAGCTTTATTTGTTTCGTTGCTCATAATCTGATGCTTTATTAAAAATAGGATATTAATACAATTCGTCTAGTTTCATTTTAAGGTATTTCAATACACTTCTGTAGGTACTAATTACAGAAATACCTACACCCAATACAATTAGGCCTCCAAATAAAATAAGCGTATGCTGTAAATCTCTAATGGCTTTTAATTGGGGGAATTGACTTTCGGCCCAACCTATTAAAGTAAATAGCAATACAATGGCAATGCCCGAACTAATCAGGCCATTAATCAACGCTCTTATATTCAATGGCTTTGCAATGAATCCTCGTGTAGCACCCACCATTTGCATGGTTTTAATTAAAAATCGATTGCTAAACATGGCCAATCGAATGGTATTGTCGATACTAAAAATTACAATTAAGCTAAGGGTAATGGCCACAACCAAAAAGATCAATCCAATTTTAGACGCTCTCTCGTTTAAGTTGTTTACCAAGGTTTGTGGGTATTGCAAATCGGTAATTTGGTTGCCATAGGCTGCCATCAAATCATCCGAAATTTTTATCAAGCTATCTTTATTTACATACTCAGCTTTTGCATAAAAATCAATACTTTCTGGTAGTGGGTTAACGTCTAAGATTTTAGCCCAATCCTCGTTGTTTTCTTTATTCCAAATTTGCTTAGCGGAGTTTTTATCTACGTATAAAACGTTTTTTGAATAGGGCCTAGATGCAATAAATTGTTGAATTTGCCCAATGGTATCCTTATTTAACGTGCGCAAATAGGCACTGAGGCGGATATCCTCTTTAAAGGCATTTCCTACCGAACTAATGTTTAAAAAGAACCATCCCATAATACCCATTATGAGTAATACAAGGGAAACCCCTACGATGGTATAAATATAATTTGGCTTGCTTCTTTTCAATGATGATTTTCCTAGTTCCGCCATGAGTTGAATGATGTTTTTTTAGCTTGTTGGTACTCAAATCCCATTTAGGGGCCAACAACCTTACAAATGTAGGGTTTTGATGGCTAATGACTTACATTTGCAGCCATTAAAACGCCTAAATGAGCAATGAATTTAACAGATTCACAGAACTTGGGCGTTAAGGAAATGTAAATTATCAATAGGGGTTAATTAATTACTACATAAGTAGGGCAACAATATGGAATATCAATTTAGAACGATAGAACAAAAATGGCAGGAACACTGGGCATTGAATAATGCATATAAAGTAAGCAATGAAAGCGACAAGCCTAAATTCTACGTGTTAGATATGTTCCCTTATCCAAGTGGGGCTGGCCTGCATGTTGGGCATCCCTTGGGATATATTGCTTCTGATATTTTTAGCAGGTATAAAAGGTTAAAGGGATTCAATGTATTGCATCCAATGGGCTATGATGCATTTGGTTTGCCTGCAGAACAATACGCCATAGAAAATGGGGTGCATCCTGCAGTGAGCACGGTGCAGAATATCAATAATTTTAGAAGCCAGCTAAACAAAATAGGTTTCTCTTACGATTGGAGTAGAGAGGTTCGTACCTGCGAACCCGAATATTATAAATGGACTCAGTGGATTTTTTTACAATTATTTGGTTCTTTTTTTAACAGACATACGCAAAAAGCAGAAAGTATTGAATCATTAATCAGCAGTTTTGAATTGGAAGGAAATACGGTGCATGCCTGCCCTGCCAATGATCAACTTCGTTTTTCTGCTAATCAATGGAAGGCTTTTTCAGAAAAAGAACAACAGGATATTTTAATGCAATATCGATTGGCATTTTGTGGCCATGGTGAAGTGAATTGGTGTGAAGCCTTGGGCACAGTACTGGCCAATGATGAAGTAGTAAATGGGGTAAGTGAGCGTGGTGGGCATCCTGTAGTAAAGAAAAAATTAAGACAATGGTATCTACGCATTACTGAATATGCCGATAGATTGATTAGTGGGTTAGATCAGATTGAATTTAGCGATGCCATGAAAGAAATGCAAACCAATTGGATTGGTAAAAGTTATGGAGCCGAAATTGAATTTGCCATTACTCATTCGCAGGAAAAATTAACTGTTTACACTACTAGGCCCGATACCATTTTTGGTGTAGACTTTATGGTAGTGGCTCCAGAACATGCATTGATTGAATCAATTACTACCCCCGATCAACAAGCCGCAGTTGACGACTATATTGCTTATGTAAAAAGCAGAAGTGATAGAGAAAGGCAGGCAGAGAAAAAAATTACGGGTTGTTTTACGGGCGCTTATGCAATCAATCCTTTTAATGGGGTACAAATCCCTATTTGGATTTCTGAATATGTTTTAGCAGGCTATGGTACAGGAGCTATTATGGCAGTACCATGTGGAGATGAGCGTGATTTTAAATTTGCTCAATTTTTTAATATACCTATTACCAATATTATTGGAGAAGCCTATAATGGGCAAGAAGCCAATGCAACTAAAGAAGCTATTTTAACCAATAGCGATTTCTTAAATGGCATGGTAATGAAAAATGCCATTGAAGTAGTCATTAACAAATTGGTAGAAAAAGGAATTGGTAAAAAGAAAGTGAATTATAAAATGCGCGATGCTGCATTTAGCAGACAGCGTTATTGGGGAGAGCCCTTTCCTATTCAATGGAAAGAAGGAATTGCTTATCCATTATCAGCAAATGAATTGCCGCTTTTATTGCCAGAAGTAGATAGTTATAGTCCTGGCCCAGAAGGAGAAGGACCCCTGGCCAATATTCCTGCTTGGGTAAATCAGCAATTAGAAACCAATACCATGCCTGGTTATGCAGGAAGTAGTTGGTATTTTTTACGATACATGGATCCACACAATACCCAACAATTTTGTGATAGAAAAGTAAGTGATTATTGGAACCAAGTAGATTTATACATTGGTGGAACGGAACATGCAGTGGGGCATTTATTGTATAGCCGCATGTGGACAAAAGCCTTGTACGATTTGGGTCATATTGGTTTTGATGAACCCTTTAGAAAATTATTGAATCAGGGTATGATTCAAGGAAGTTCCAGATTTGTATATCGCAATAAAGAAAAGTCCAATCAATATATTTCTGCAGGTTTGATTAGCCAATACGAAGTAAATCCTATTCATGTAGATGTAAACTTTGTAGACGGCTATGAATTAGATACTGCTGCGTTTAAGCAATGGCGCAATGGAGAATATGCCGATGCAGAATTTGTATTTGAAAATGGAAAATACATTTGCGGTGCTGAGGTAGAGAAAATGTCTAAGAGCAAATTCAATACCGTAAATCCAAATGATTTAGTAGAGAAATTTGGTGCCGATACATTTAGAATGTATGAAATGTTTTTGGGGCCTGTAGAACAGAGCAAGCCTTGGGATACCAAGGGTATTGAAGGGGTGCATCGCTTTTTAAAGAAGCTTTGGCGATTGTTTTATGATGAATTAAAAGGCAAGGTTTGGAACGAAGAAAAAGCCAATGCTGCAGAATTAAAAGTATTGCATAAAGCCATTAAAAAAATTGAAGAAGATACAGAGCGCTATAGCTTTAATACGGCGGTAAGTACCTTCATGATTTGCGTAAATGAATTGGCCGATTTAAAATGCAACAAAAAAGAAATTCTACAGCAGGTACTCATTTTGCTTACACCTTATGCGCCGCATATCAGTGAAGAATTATGGGCTGCTATAGGTAACGAAGGTTCTGTTTTGGATGCTTCTTTTCCTGCTTTTGATGCCAGTTATGTTGTAGAATCCGATAAAGAATATCCGGTTAGTATTAATGGAAGAGTAAGAACCAATATCAGTATTAGCTTGTCTACTACCGAAGAAGAAGTAAAGGAATTGATTATGGCCAATGCCCTTGTACAGAAATGGATGGAAGGAAAGCCGGTGAAGAAATTTATTTTTGTAAAAGGAAAAATGATCAATGTTGTTATATAAAAAAACAAGAACCTATTTACTGCAAATAAGTTTAGTGTATATTTTCTTGGTTGTTGGTACGCTTCATGCTATTGCTCAAGACAGCACTAAGCCATCACCCAAAAAAACATTCAAGAATTTCATCAATCCCGATTCACTTCCATTGATGAACTTAAGAATTGTACCCATCCCAATTCTTACATCTACCCCAGAAACAGGTATTCGTTATGGTGCAGCTTTAGAGTATTTTTTTAACGCAAAGGAAAAGGGTAAGCAATCAGAAGCAAGAGGTTCTTATATACATGGTCAAATAACCCATAGTACAAAGGGGCAAGTAGAAATTAAAGGTTCATGGCAGGTATTCACCAAGGGTGAAAAATATGTATATCGGGGGTCTGCTGGGTTTGCTACTTTTACCGATCGCATATGGGGTGTTGGAAATAATACATTAGCTGAAAAAAATTACTATTCGCAAGATTTTAATAGAAATTTTATTGAGAGTAGAAACTACAAGTTGTTGAAAAACCAATGGTACCTTGGTATCAGGTTAGATTACAATGACATTTATAAAGTAAAAATAGATAAACCACTAGATCCAGTGAATGCATTGATCCCTGGCATTCAAGGGAGTAAAATTTTAGGTATTGGCCCTGCAATATTATATGAAGGAAGGGATTTTCCATTTAGTGCGCATACAGGCGGTTTTCTTGAAGCATCTTATACACAACATTTTCCTATTGGGGGCGATTCCTATAAATTTCAAATTTGGTTGGTAGACCTTCGTAAGTTTTATCCATTGAGTAAGCAAACTACTTTTGCCGTTCAATTATTGTCTCAATCTGCCAGCGGCAACGTTCCACTAAGTGAAATACCAAAAATGGGCGGAGCAACAATGATGCGAGGCTATTTTACTGGCAGGTATAGAGATCGCTCTTACACGGCTGCTCAGGCCGAGATTCGTTACCATCTATGGAGATGGATTTATGGAGCAACATTTGCAGCAGCAGGTGTGGTTGACCAGTCTATTAGCAAATATCAAATAGCCAATGCAAGGCTTGCAGGAGGGCTAGGCCTTCGTTTCTTAGTGAATAAAAAGAATCGAATGTTTCTGAGAGTAGATTATGCACTCAATAGTACAGAGGGTGGTGCTTATTATTTAAGGTTAAACGAAGCTTTCTAAAAAACTATTTCCATCAGTCATTTTTGAACCCCTGTATAACGGGTTAATTACTATATTCATGCTCCAAAAACTTGAATATGTATAAATATATCTTGAGTGCCCTGTTGTTAATGGGTATGTGCAATGTTCATGCACAAACTAAATCCTTTGTAACTGCCGATTTATTGGCAAATAAATTGCCAAAGAATTTTAGAAATGATATGCCAATCGTGATGAAATGGCTGGATGATGATCACGTAATTCTAAAACAAAAATCGGGTGCAGATAGCGTTGCAAAAAATTATGTGATGGACATCAAATCGGGTAAGTTGATGGAAGCTAGCGCAGAACAAATGAAAGGCGCTGTTCCTCCGGCTAAATCGGTTGCTGTAAAAAACAATGATCTGTTTTATAAAAATGGAGCTGAAGAAAAACAAATAACATTTGATAAAGCAGAAGAAAAGAATCCCATTTTTTCTCCAGATAGTACATATATAGCCTATACTAAGAATAATGATTTATACACATACCACATTTTGTCTAATAAAGAAAATAGATTAACCAATGATGGTACTAGCACTACCTTAAACGGCTTTGCTAGTTGGGTGTATTATGAAGAAATATTTGGAAGGCAAACGCGCTATCGCGCATTTTGGTGGAATCCCAATAGCAAGCAATTGGCCTATATGCATTTTGATGAAAGCATGGTGCCCATGTTCCCTATTTACAGTAGTGATGGTCAACACGGATTTTTAGAAGAAACCAGGTATCCTAAAGCGGGTGATAAAAACCCCGATGTAAAACTGGGCTTTGTTTCTGCTGATGGAGGTGCTACTACTTGGGCTGATTTTAATGATAAGGATGATCAATATTTTGGCTGGCCTATTTGGCGCGAAGATGGATCTACCTTGTTGGTACAATGGATTAATCGTGGGCAAGACCATTTGAAAATTTTTGATGTTAACCCTGCAAGTGGATCAAAAAAAATCATGTACGAAGAGCAACAAAAAACATGGGTTGATTTAGAAGATAATGCAGGTGGAAGAATCACTTTCTTAAAAACCAAACCCGCATTTATTTTAGAAAGTGATAAAACAGGTTGGAATCATTTGTACTTACATAATAATGATGGTACCCTAGTGAATGCGATTACTTCTGGTAATTTTAGGGTGTTAAATACTTTGTTGACAGACGAAAAGAATGGCTTGGTTTATTTTACTGCACGTAGTAAAGAAAACACAGCTAGAATAGATTTATACAGTGTTAAACTAAATGGAACTGATTTAAAGCGATTGAGTTTTGGAGAATACAATCATTCATCTATTAGTCTTTCTCCCAACGGAAAATACTTTATTACCACTTATAGCAACGTAAGCACTCCTGCTAAGATGAGTTTGTTAGATACCAAGGGTAAGCTTATTCGTGAATTAGGAGATGCAATGGGAACAGAAATGAATAATTATGGTTTAGCTAAAACCGAATTGATTCGTATCAAAAGTCATGTTGGTAAGTATATATGGAGGTCCTAATGCAGGAACTGTAATGGATGGATGGAACTGGAATCCCAATCGCCAGTTTTATGCGCAGGAAGGAATGATTCAAGTTGCATTCGATCACCGTGCAAGTGGGCATTTTGGAAAAGTGGGTGTAAATTATATGCATCGCAATCTTGGCTATTGGGAAATGAAAGATTATATGACCATGGCCAATTGGTTCATTGCGAAAGGCTTTGCTGATCCTACTAAAATTGCCATTACTGGATTTAGTTATGGTGGATATATGAGTTGCTATGCTTTAACCTATGGATCTAGTGTATTTACACATGGTATGGCTGGGGGCAGTGTAGTAGACTGGCATCTATATGATAGCCATTACACAGAAAAGTTCATGGATACTCCACAAGAAAATCCAGAAGGATATAAAACAAGTAGTGTATTGCCTTTCGTTGATCAATATACAGGCGTACTACAAATTGTTCATGGAACAATGGACGACAATGTTCACATGCAAAATAGTATACAATTAATAGCAGCTTTGCAAGATAAAGGCAAAGATTTTGAATTTATGTTGTATCCAGGTGGTAGGCATGGATGGAGAAATTTAAGAGAACGAAATAATCATTTCGAAAATTTAAAAACCAAATTCATCTATAAATATTTATTAGAGAAATCAGTTCCAAAGGGTGCTTTGAGATAATCAAATCTATAAAAGTAAAAACATGAAAAAATTTCTAGCATTGGTTTTAATTGCATTTTTCTTCAATCAAGTAAATGCTCAAATTGCTGAACCTCGATTTTTGTCTAATCCTTGTATAAGTCCAGATGCTAAAACAGTTGTATTTAGTTTTGAAGGAGACTTGTGGAAAGCAAATATTGCAGATGGACAAGCAAGTAGAATTACTGGAATGCAAGGATATGAAACCAATCCAAGAATTTCTCCTGATGGAAAATGGCTCGCGTTTACTGGCCAGCAGATGGGAAATAATGATGTTTTTCTAATGCCATTGGAAGGTGGTGAAATCAAACAAATTACTTTTCATAGTGCATCTGATATTGTTAATAATTGGAGTTGGGACAGCAAATTAATTTATTTCACTTCAACAAGAACAGGTCAAGCAGCTGGTTATACTGTACCTGTTGCTGGCGGAACACCCATTCGATTATTTGGAGATCATTTTTATATGATGGATCATGGTATTGCAGAACATCCTCAATCTGGAGATATATATTTTAATGATACTTGGGAAAGTAATAATCAGGTTGCAAGAAAAAGGTATAAAGGGCCATTCAATCCAGACATTCAATCTTATAACCTTAAAACCAAGGTCTATAAAAAACATACCAATTGGGAAGGGAAAGATTTTGGTACAACCATAGATAAAAAGGGAAATATTTATTTTATTTCTGATGAATTGAATGGAGAATATAATTTGTACACATTAGATAAGGAAAAGAAAAAGGCACTAACCAAATTCAATACATCTATTAAAACTCCAGTTGTAAGTGCAGACGGAACTAAATTGGTTTTTGAAAAAGATTATGCTATCTGGTTATACAATACCAATACGGATAAAACAGAAAAACTATCTCTTCAATTACTCAGAAACAATACTTTAACTGCAGACAAAGATTTTGATGTTAGAGGTACTATTTCTAATATGGATATTTCTCCTGATGGCAAAAAAATCACTTTTATTGCTCGAGGAGAATTGTTTGTAAGTGATGTAGAAGGAAAGTTTATTCAAAAAATCAATAAGCAAAATACAGAAAGAGCAAAAGAAGTAAAATGGTTAAGTGATAACAGAACCTTACTA
>VIKJ01000025.1:10936-21144 GCA_008080615.1 Chitinophagaceae bacterium
ACTATTTAATCAAACTATTAATGGTTATTTGAATTTATTTACCGTTAATGCGGATGGAACAGGCACTCCTAAACAAGTTACAACTGGAAATAAAGACAATAGGTCGATTGCTTTGAATAAGTCAAAATCAAAAGCTGTATTTCTTTCAGGTAGAGATGAAGTGAAAATAATCGATACCAAAACTTGGGTTTCAACAACCATGGTTAAAGATGAAATATGGGCATTTCAAAATTCATCTCCAAGCTTCTCTCCCAATGAAGAATATATCCTCTTCACTGCCTATAGAAATTTTGAACAAGATATCTTGATACATCATATTGCGAATAATAAAACAACGAATTTAACCAATACTGGTATTTCAGAATCAGATCCTATTTGGTCTCCAGACAGTAAATACATTTATTTTATCAGCAATAGAACAAAACCTGCATATCCAATGGGAATGGATAATCCTAAGATTTACAGATTGCCTCTAGATAAATACGATGAGCCATTTAGATTAGATAAGTTCAATGATCTGTTTAAGATGGAGAAAAAAGATTCCACTAAAAAAGAACCAATTAATCCACCTATTGTGATGAATATAGAGAAAGCAATGGATCGGTTAGAGCAAATTGGGCCCTCATTTGGATCGCAATATTTGTTATCTGTTTTACAAAAAGGAGATAAAACAACTGTTTTGTATGTAAGTGATCATGCAGAAGGGAAGCCTTCCTTATGGAAGTCTACGATTGAACCTTTCGAAGCAATCAAAACAGAAAAAATCAATGGAGCAGATGCAGGCGGAATAGATATTGCAGAGGGAGGCGATAAAATTCTATTATTGTTTAATGGGACAATCGCCAAATTAAATATTGATGCCAATAAGGTTGATCCTATTGCAACGAGTTTTGTTTTCAGAAGAAATTTGGCAGGAGAATTCACACAAATTTTTGAGGAAGCCTGGGCTCAGGTTGAACAAAATTTTTATGATGAGAAATTTCATGGTATAGATTGGGCAAAGACTAAGTCAACTTACCAAGCATATCTTCCATTTGTAAATAATCGTGCTGATTTGCGCATTTTATTAAACGACATGTTGGGAGAGTTAAACTCTTCCCATCAAGGCTTTAGTTCTAATGGAACAGAAGAAGCCATTCGATTAACAAGTAGCACCATGGAAACAGGTATCGTTTTCGAAAATGAGAAACCATTTACAGTAAAATATGTGCTTTCTAAAAGTAATGCCGATAAAAAATCGATTAATGTACAAGCTGGAGATGTTTTGTTAAAAGTGAATGATGAAGTTGTGGATACTAAAATAGACAGAAACTATTATTTTACTAAACCGTCTTTAGATAGAGAAATAAAACTGCAATTTAATAGGGGCGGTCAAGTAGTAGATGTTAATGTACATCCTCAAAGAACTATTGCGGGTAATCTTCAAGATGAATGGATTGCGAATAATCAAAAAATGGTTGATGTAAAAAGCAATAACCGAATTGCTTATCACTGTATGAAGGATATGGGTGAAGGAGAGTTAGAAAAATTTCTGATTGATATGACTCAGGATTTTTATCAAAAAGATGCTTTAATTCTAGATCTGCGTTACAATACAGGTGGAAATGTGCATGATGAAGTGCTTAAATTTTTAAGTCAGAAAACATACTTACGTTGGAAATATCGTGAGGGTAAGTTAACACCACAATCCAATTTTGCACCTTCAGATAAACCCATTGTATTGCTTACGAATGAACAATCTTTAAGTGATGCTGAAATGACTGCTTCTGGCTTTAAATCTTTGAAGTTGGGAAAAATCATTGGTACAGGAACCTATCGTTGGATCATTTTCACCAGCGGAACTGGCTTTGTTGATGGTTCCTTTGTAAGATTACCAAGCTGGGGTTGCTTCAATATGGATGGAAATGATTTGGAATTTGCAGGGGTGAGTCCGGATATTTATGTGCCAATGAACTTTGAAGATAGAATCAATAAGCGTGACCCTCAATTGACTAGAGCAATTGAAGAAATAACCAAACAATTGAAATAGTTGAAGCATTTTTATATGATCTATTTTGGAGCATAAACAAAACAATGGCAACAACTATTTATATGTTAAGTTTATACAACTATGTATTTCAATTTTAACTGGCGTAGTGGCTTACTGTTGATTTTCTTTGTTCATGGACTGGTCTATGCTTTCCTATTGCTGAATAAAGGACTCAAAAAGGAAAGCAATTCTGATATTTGGTTGAGTGCATTTTTGTTTTTATCAGTGTTGTACATCTGCCCATGGATGCTAGGTTATGCAGGCTGGTATAACGGGCTGGAATGTTTGAGTTGTAGAAATTTCATGTTCTATATGCCTATGAGTCATACTTTACTAATGGGCCCTGTGATATTTTTTTATATTCAACAGCTGTTGAATCCTGGTTTTACATTTAGTAAAAAAGATTATTTGCATTTTATTCCCGGTGCTTTATACATTTTATGGAACCTTATTGTTGCTATAGTAGATGGATTGATTAAGCAGGATTATTATTTAATGGATGGGCAAAATGATCCTGATTTTGCCGATTGGTATATTGGCTTTGGCTTAATTAGCTTGCTCTTTTACTTGGTGCTTAGTTTAAAATATTATAAAAATTATTTAGCATTTATTGTAGAGGAACTTTCTTTTGCAGATACGGTTCAATATGTTTGGGTGAGAAATTTTTTAATCGCTTGTTTTATTTATTTCTTTTCAACCTTACTATTAGACCTGCTTAATTTATTTGGGTTTGATATTGAGTACACAACAACCTGGTGGTATTATTTATTATTCGCCTTGCTATTTTATTATATCGCCATTACTGGCTATGCCCATTCCATTGAACAAAAGAAACAATATTCCTTAGATTTTTTGCGATATAAAATGCCCTATTTATTGGGGAATGTACAGCCAACTGAATTAGTAATTCAAGAGGAAGGAACCACAAATGTTCAGGAACAAGTAAATCCCGATCAAACGGAAATTCCAGCAATTTGGAAAACCAAGTTGATTGATGCCATGGAAGTTCAAAAGATGTACCGGGATGCCGAACTCACTTTAACCGATTTGGCTACCCATTTAGGAACCAATGCGTCTATATTGTCGAATGTAATCAATAGAAGCTTTTGCATGAACTTCAATGATTTTGTAAATCAATACCGAGTAAATGAAGTGAAGGCAAAACTAGCCGACCAGGCCAATGCCCAGTTTACCATTATGAGCATTGCATATGATGCTGGCTTTAATAGCAAAGCCACATTTAATAGGGCGTTTAAAAAACACACTGGAGCAATTCCTACCAAGTATCAAATTAAATAAGCCCATTTTTTAAAATACTGATAATCAGTAGATTATAATTTGATACCACTATGATAAGGCTCAAATAATGATTTGAGGCGGTGCAGGCAGTTCTAAAAGGCAATTTGCACCCATAAATCATTTGTATGCGAATCCTTTTTATTACAGCCATCATTTTTGTATCAGTTAAAAGTTGGGGCCAAATTAAAACAGTTTCCGATACCGTTCAGCTAAATGGACAAAGTTCCATTACGGTAGTTTCGGCAAAGCCCTTTATTCAAACACTTGTAGATAAAACCGTGATGAATGTTGCTGGGCGTACTGGTGTTAATGGACAAAACGCCTTGGAGCTGCTTAAATTAGCCCCGGGAGTAGTTGTTGATCCCAATGAGCAAATTAAAATGGGCGGGAAGGATGGGGTTACTGTTTTAATTGATGACAGAAATACCCAATTATCTGCCCAAGATTTAGCTCAATTGCTCAAGAGTATTGAAGTAGATAATATCAAAGAAATTGAGATCATCACTAACCCATCTGCCAAATTTGATGCTGCAGGAAATGCAGGTATTATCAATATCAAGCTAAAGAAAAGTATTACCAACGGATTCAATGGTTCCGTTACCGGCAGCTATACTCAAAGTACACATGCAAGAGGTTCAGCAACAACTTCACTCAATTTTAGGAAAAATAAGTGGAATTGGTTTGCCAATACCAGTTTAAATAAAGGCTACCAAGTTACCATCGCCAATAATACACGTAACACTCCCAATAATCAATTTATTCAAAGGGGAAATGAAATAGATGATTTCAACAGTAACAATACTAGAGTTGGGTTGGATTATGCAATGAATAAAAAAACGACTATTGGCATATTGTGGATGAGTAATAGTAGAAACACCAATATGGATAATAGCAATACAACCAATGTTTCACAATTGCTACATCCAGATACCACCGTATTAAGCAGAAGTATTGCCCCTTTCTTTACGGGTAGAAACAATTTGAATTTGAATTACAAATATAATTTAGATGAAAAAAGAGAATTGAATGTTGATGCAGATTACACTGGTTTTCGTTCTACATTAAACAATACTGTTTATACACAATCTCAAACTCAGTTGGCGCAAAAATTTGGCGAAATAAATACCCGAAACAATGCTGTAGTTGATATAGTAATTGGCAGTATAAAGGTAGATTATAAACAAACTATCAATGCCAATAGTAGTTTTGAAACGGGTTTAAAATCTGTTCTAACCATTGCCAATAATTCATTGATTGTAAGTAATCAAATAGGAAATATAATAGCTGTTGATACGGGTAAAACCAATCAATTTAACTTTAATGAACATATCCAAGCAGCTTATTTTAGCTATAGGCATAATTTTAAAAAGTTCAGTTTGCAAACGGGGCTTAGGGGAGAGTATACCTCAGTGAATGGAACGTCTGTAGATTTAAAAAACAATCTGATCAATAAGCCAGATACCAATTATCTCAATTTATTTCCCACCCTTTTTCTTCAATATAATTTGAATGAAACCAATCAATTGGGTTTATCCATGAGCCGCCGAATAGATAGGCCAAGCTATCAAGATCAAAATCCATTTATTTATGTGCTGGATGCTTTTAATAGCGAGCAAGGAAATCCTTATTTGATTCCTCAATTCACCAATAGTGTAGAATTAAGTTATACTTATAAATATGCTACGTCTTTTAAAATTCAATTAGCAAAAACAGATGGCTATATTGAATTATTAACCTATCAGGTTGGTAATAAAACAATTTTAATACCACAGAATGTGGGCTCAAGAAAAGTGATTAATTTTTCGTTCAGTACACCATTCGCGCCCAAAAAATGGTGGGACATCTATGTAAGTGCAACGCCGTTCTATCAACAGTATACAACTAAGTTAAGTGGTTTTGATACCAATGAGCAAATTCAACAACAAAGCTGGGGTTTCAATGGATATTTGAGCAATACATTCTCATTTCAGCACAATTGGAAACTAGATTTAAGTGGTTGGTTTAATTTTCAGAACACCACTACTATTTATCAATCTAAGCCATTAGGCAGTGTAAATATTGGGTTGAGTAAAAGAATGTTTAAAGATCAATCAACTTTTAAAATGACCATTAATGATGTATTCAATACCCAACGATGGGAGCAAACTGCTTTAACAAGAAATGTAAATATGCAAACCTATAGAAAATGGGAGAGTAGAAATATATCCATTAGTATGAGTTTTCGCTTTGGTAATAATAAAATTAAATCATCAAGGGAAAGGGAAACTGGCGCTAATGATGAAATAGGCAGAATTAAATCAAACAATTAATCAAATAAACAGTTAAATAATCAGTATGAAAAAATCAATCTTTCTTACAACCATTTGTACGCTAGTACTTACTATTGCAATTTTAGCACAAGAACCAGCTAGCAAAACAGTCAAAGTTATTTTTAAAAATGGAACATGGCTTCCGAAGAAATATACTTTTATCACGTATAGCCCTGGAGAAACAGGCAATGGAACAACTGGATATTGGTTCTTACCTGGATTTAAAAAAACCATTACCTATAAAGTAGGTACTAAAATATATTTAGCCAATCAGCCACAAGTGAATGTGGTCATGAGCGGTAAGCGAATAGACAATGATGTTCCTTTTATGATTGTAAAAGAATCGGATAATGATAAAGTAATTTCATTAAAATAAATATCAAGTATATCTATAACAACATTCAACTCATACACAAAAATTAATCATGAAACACCTTATTGTAATAGCCGCTAGTATTTTTACTATTGTATCTGGCACTTTAGATGCACAAACTCCTGTTCAAATTCAACCAGCTGATATGGTGCAATTGCAAGGTGCTTGGAAGGGTAGTTTAACTTATTTGGATTATCAAAGCGGAAAGCCTTATACCATGCCTGCTAATACCAATATTAGTGCAATAGCCAAACAAAATCATTTATTGGTAGAAATGATTTATCCCAATGAAACCAATGCCAATAGCAAGGATACTCTTTTTATAAATGCTGCCAGAACAATCATTGATGAGGGTTCAATTGTTTCAAGAAAGGTTTTAAGCAATGGAGACGTAGAAATAATTACTATCCGCAAAGGGCAGGATGGCAATGACAATAAAAAAGCCTTAATCAAAAAAACTTTCACAATTGGTAAGCATCAATTTATCAATAAGAAAGATGTTCAGTTCGAAGGAACTTCGGTTTGGGTTAACAGACATGTATACAGTTATACTCGATAAACATAAAAAAACCCGTAACAAATTTGTTACGGGTTTTACTCATTTCATTTAATCTTATTTCTTAATTGTTTTAAGCATTTCTTTCACTGCTGCTTCCAGTTGAGCATCTTTTCCTTTTATAAATTCTTCATAAGGAAGTGTAACTCTAACATCTGGCTCTACTTGTAAATTCTCTGTTGGCCTGTTCTCTTTACCAATAGATGCAACCATTGGTATACCAAATACAATGGTAGGGTCTATTTGAGTTTCCCACCAAACTGCTGTTCCTGTACCTGCAACAGGCATACCCACTAATTTGCCGTATCCATTTTGCTTATAGCTATACGGGAACATAAATGCATCACTATAGTTTCCTTCACTCATTAATACTACACTAGGTTTTTGCCATCTGGTAAATGGTTCGCCAGCAGTTACGCGATTGCCCTGAGGAGCAAAATCTAAATAACGTTTGCCGCTTAGAAAAGTATTTAGTTCGTCATGCAACCATCCGCCACCATTAAAGCGCGTGTCTACAATCAAAGCTTCCTTCTCTATGTTTTTACCCATTACTTCATCTATCACGGTGCGGAAACTTCCATCATTCATACCTTGTACATGCACATAGCCAACTTTTCCACCACTTAGTTCATCTACCATTTTACGCATTTTATTTACCCAGCGTTTGTACATTAAGGCAGATTCTTCTCCCGGATTAATTGGTTTTACTATTTCTTCTATTCTGCTATTAGAACTTGGATCTAGAAAACTCAATAAAACATTCTTACCTACTTTTCTATTAAGCAGTTTAGCCCAATCATCAGTTGAAGAGATAGCTTCTCCATCAATTTTTTCAATGATATGGCCTGCTTTTAATTTACTGGTTGCTTTATCTAAAGGACCACCAACAATTACCTCAGTTACCTTTAATCCATTTCCAGTAAATGTTTCATCATACAATAAGCCAAGCGCTGCAGTAGCATCTCCTCCTTGAACTTGTGGAGAATATCTTCCACCAGTATGTGAGCCGTTTAATTCACCCAACATTTCACTTAACAATTCTTGAAAATCATAGCTATTGCTGATATGTGGCAAGAAGCGTGCATAGTTGGTTTTGTACATAGGCCAATTGATACCATGAATTTTTGGATCATAAAATTTCTTCTGTACCTGTCTCCATGCATGTTCAAAAATATACGCACGTTCTGCAGCTGAATTCAATACCATTTCTCCGCTAACGCCTACGGGGCTTACTTTGCCACTTTCTGTTTCTACTTTAATAACTGTGCCGTTATTTACTAGGAACAATGTTTTGCCGTCTTTACTTGGCTCAATTCCACTAGGAGATCCACCTAATTTGGCTAAGATCTTTGTTTCTCTAGTTCTTGGTTCTGTTACCCATAAATCATAACCTTTTTCAAAGGCAGATAAATAAAACACTTTAGCACCATCGGCACTAATATAATAGTCTGCAATGCTAGAGCTATTGATTGTTAAGCGCAATACCCTGTCTTCAAAACCTTTTAAATTAGGGGTATAATTGGCTTTAGCTAAAGAATCTTTTTTACCCTTGGTAGTATCTGCTTTTTTCTCCTTGTCTTCTTTTTCTTTTAATAAAGCAAATTCATCCTTACTTAATTTCATTCTATCGTAACTATCCTGGTCTAAGAAGCCTGCATAAATATCTACTTCTCTGCTTCCTTGATTGGCTATGGATTTTCTTCCTAAACGCTCATTCACCCAAGTAATGGTTTTTCCTTCCATTCCCCACTTGATATTGTTTTGACCAAATCCAGAACGAATTGGTTTTTCAATACCACCTGTACCATCTGCTTTAATCAATGCTAAGTTACCATACTGCCAACTACCTTCTTGGTCATCAGCAATAATCCACTTACTATCTGGGCTCCACTGAAATCCCCAATCTCCATCACTGTAACTATAATTTCTTCCAGCTGGTAAAATGGTTTTTACTTTTTTATCGGCAACAGTATAAATCTTTAAAATATTTCTTTCGGCAATGTATCCAATTTGTTTTCCATCAGGCGAATATTGTGCGCCAAATTCTTCTTCGGCTGTAGCAATAATGGGTTCTTCTTTTAAAACAGTAGCTGCATAAAAATAAGGCTCTTCTTTGCGTACAATACTAGATTGATAAATATCCCAATTGTCATTGCGTTCAGCAGCATAAATAATTTTTTTGCTGTCGGGGCTCCAACTAACCATTCTCTCTTGCTGAGGTGTATTGGTAATTCTCTTGGTAATTCCACCTTCAACACTGGTTACAAATACTTCCCCTCTAAATACAAAAGCAATTTCCTTTCCATTAGGAGCCAATGCAATTTCTGTAGCACCCCCATTGATAGAAACAATTTTCTCTGCATTATTGCGAGCGTCTGCATTAATCGTAACAGCTAATTTTTTAGGTTGATCCCCTTCCTTCATTGTATACACTTCTCCATTCCAGCTAAAGCAAAATACATTGCTGTTGGTTCTTGATAAATGACGAACAGGATGGTCTTTAAACTTGGTTAATTGAACCATCTTGCCATCTTCAGTTTGTTTATATAAGTTTTGATCACCATTTTTTTCACTTAAATAGTAAACGGTTTTGTCATCATTGCTAAATACAGGCTCTCTGTCTTCTCCTTCAAAACTGCTTATTTTTTTATAACTCGCAGCTTTTACATCCATAATCCAAATGTCTCTGGTAACCGCAGAAGTGTGGTGTTTTCTCCAAGGATCTTCGTAACCCTTTCTATCTTGAAAAACAACCTGTGTGCCATTGCTATTGTAGTGTGCAGCTTCAACACCAGCTTCACTCATTAAATAAGGCTTACCACCCGTTACAGGAATACTATACAAATTCATAAATAATCTAGGGCTGTAAAAACGCACATTGTTATTGCTGATTTGTCTGCCAGAACCAAAAATCAATTGTTGATTGTCTGGTGAAAAATCAAATGGATAATCTGCGGCACTATTAAAAGTAAGGCGAGTAGGTGCACCGCCAGTTGCTGGAATAGTGAATACATCAAAATTTCCATAACGGTCAGAAGCAAATGCAATGGTTTTACCATCATGACTCCATACAGGATAATAATCCTGTGCTTCGTGCATGGTGAGTGCAGTGGCCGTTCCGCCCGATGCAGGTACGGTATATAAATCTCCCTTATAACTAAATACAATAGTTTGTCCGTCTGGAGAAATAGCCGGATAACGCATCCATAGTGGATTGTTTTGAGCTGCTATACTGACTGTAATAAAAAGCATGAATAGCGCAATGATTGTTTTTTGCATATAGTAGGTATTTTTGAAGAAGGTTAAAGATAGAGCCTTGATAGCATGATAACAACAAATATTGACGATTGGAAAAAGCAGTTGGCATTGACTAAAATTCATCCATTGGTAGCCTTTGATCCTGGCACAATGAGGTTGTTATTAATGGGTTTTACCAATGAGAATCAGGCCCTTACAGCCGATGTATTAGAAGATACCAGCGCTTTTTCGGGCTATGTTTCTCAAACCCTCGCAGATGCCGATGCTCATTTTGGTATTGGCGGGTACAATGAGCACCGAACTGTGTACAAAAGAAGTAGGGTGTTTGATGCTGCTGAAGGCCAGGAGCCAAGATCGGTTCATTTAGGTATTGATATTTGGGGA
>VIKJ01000026.1 GCA_008080615.1 Chitinophagaceae bacterium
ATAGATGCAGATACAGTAGACCTGAGTAATGCAAATAGGCAGATACCAGCATTGCATTCAACTGCAGGAAAACTAAAGTCGGAAGTAATGGCGGAGAGAATAAAAGATATCAATCCAAACATTCAATTAGTGGTAAAATCTATTTACATTAAAGAAGAACTTACGCAACAATTATTGGATGAAGCTCATTACGATTATGCAGTGGATTGTATTGATACGTTAAGCCCTAAAGTATTTTTTATAAAAGCTTGTTTAGATAGAAAAATTCCCATTGTTAGTTCGCTTGGGGCTGGTGGAAAAATGGATCCTTCTCAAGTTGTTATTACTGATATATCTAAAACCTATCAATGTAATTTAGCAGCCTATGTAAGAAAAAAACTGCATTCATTAGGAATATATAAAGGCCTTACTGTAGTATTTAGTGCAGAAAAAGTAGACCAGTCTCGTATAATTGAAACTGAAAAAGCTTTTCCCAAAAAATCAATTATTGGCACTATCAGTTATATGCCCTCTATTTTTGGTTGTATGGCCGCAAGTGTGGTAATCAGAGGGCTAATAAAGTAAATAAGGTGTAATTGTTTTTTCCCATTGTTTATTAGAACAAATGGAAGTAATTTTTCTTAAAAATTGAGGAAAAGGCATTTCGAAAATGGCTTCACTATTGGGCATGCCTAATAACTTATCTAAATGGTTATTCCCGCGGGGATTTACATTGGTTTTATAGTTGTCCCATTTAAAATAACGAGGATGAATGTCTTTAATAAGTTTAAGTAATAGCAAGCCAAAATATACAGGTTTAAAAGTTGCAATATCTTTTATAGTAAAACGAATACCATTGCATTTTTCTCCTGCAAAATGATAGCTAGTTGGTAAGTATACAATCGATTCAGTAATAATTTCTCCCTCTAATAAATTATTTAATTGAGCTACGATTAAGTTGTTTTGAAGCCAAGGCGCTCCCATTATTTGAAATGCAAAATCTGTTCCTCTGCCCTCATTCAAGTTAGTTGCTTCAATAAAGCAAAGCCCAGGGTATAAGATCATACTGTCAAAAGATTGTATAGCAGGAGAAGTTCCTACAAATGCTGATCCCCAATCTGGTTGAAATTGGTTCCTTTCCCAATTAGTACATTTTATGATTTCCAAATGGGCTTTAATCATTCGGCTTTCATTAAAATACAATGCTAATTCGCCCAACGTGCAACAATGCCTAATGGGGATGGGCCATCTACCAATAAATGAAGAACAGGATAAATCTAAATCGGGCCCTTCTACTAATTCAAAATTTCCAGAAATTGGGTTGGGCCTATCTAATACAATCAATTTCTTATTTGATCCAGCACAAACTTCCATCGCATAAGTAAGCGTCCATAAATAGGTATAAAATCGAACACCTGTATCGGGCACATCAAATAGTATTAAATCGATATTGAAAATATCTTCTTCGCCGGGTGCTAATTTGGTTCCATATAAACTGATAATGGGTAAATCTGTTAACTCATCTATTCCATCCTGCATTGCTTCGCCATCGGCCCCTTTTACCATTAAGCCATGTTCGGGAGAAAATAATTTTACCAAATTAAATCCAGCGTCTTGCAATGCTTTTCTAGTAGGAACACCCTGATTGGTTCTTGCTGCTTCATTGGTAATCAATCCAATTTTTTGAGATTTCCAGCTAGGAGCAGATTGAATTAGTTGATCAACGCCAAAATGTACAAACATAAAATCTTGGTTTAGCTGGGCTCGAATTCCATTTTTTCTTTTAATTGTTCAACCACATTAAATATAATTGGGCAACGATCGTAATGCATAAATGTAGTAAAAACCCTTCTTTTGAAATTAGGTAAATGTAGGGCAGGAAATTCCTTGCATCCTTCAAAACGATATTCGTAAATGGTACATCTATTGTTTGTTAAAAAATGACAAGGCATTTTATTCATGATCATTAATCCATTACTACCTTTTTCTAAATAGGTAGCATCGAATTCTTCACGAGATTGGTTTAAATGAGTGGATAAAGCATTGGCCTCTTGTTCATTTAAGCAAACCATTAAACTTTTACAACAATTACCGCAACTAGTGCAATCAATAGTTGGGGTAATCATCGCATCTAATGATTGTACCATGGAATCGATTGATTCAGCATCAGTTTCCCTAAGCAGGTCTTTAAATTGCTCATTTTCTGCCAGTTTCTCCTGGGCAAAATTTTGTATGTAAATGAGGTCCGTTTGAGGTATAAATGCGGCCATATTAAAATAAAGGTACTTACTGGATAGAAAAATCCACTTAAAACAACGATTTATCCACAGAGAATGGCGTTTTGTAGAAAAGTATAATTGGGCTAAGTTTTGAGGGCGTTAGATTTGCCATTGGCTAAAAATGATGCAAATAAGGTACTATGGCAGATGAAAAAAATATAGCTCGGTATGATGAGGATTCAATAAAATCACTTGATTGGAAAGAACATATTCGGCTAAGGCCAGGTATGTATATTGGCAAATTAGGAGACGGTTCTGCGGCAGATGATGGTATTTATGTACTCATTAAAGAAGTAATAGACAACTGTATAGATGAGTATACCATGGGTTATGGCAAGCAAATTGAATTGTCTATTGAAGATAAACAAGTTACGGTTCGAGATTATGGGCGAGGCATTCCATTGGGTAAAGTGGTTGATGTTGTAAGTAAAATTAATACAGGGGCTAAATACGATAGTAAGGCATTTCAAAAAAGTGTGGGTTTGAATGGAGTAGGTACCAAGGCTGTGAATGCATTGAGCCAATATTTTATGGTTACAGCATTTAGAGACGGGAAAGCAAAAACGGCCGAATTTGCCAAAGGGGTATTGATTAAAGATCATAAAGAAATTAAAACGGATGAGCCAAATGGAACATTCGTAGTATTTACTCCAGATGAATCCATTTTCCGCAATTTCTATTATATACATGAATACTTAGAAAATCAACTTTGGAATTATTGTTACCTGAATGCAGGTTTGGCAATGCATTTCAATGGAAAAAAATACATTAGTAAAAATGGGTTGCTAGATCTTTTGCAAAGAAAAACCAATCCCGATGAATTGCGATACCCAATCATTCATTTGAAAGGCGATGATATAGAAGTGGCCATGTCTCATAACAATGATTATGTAGAGACTTTTATAAAAAGGATTATGATGCATCTGATATTAGAACCAGTATTGTAGCAGCGGTATCCGTTAGAGTTCAAGAGCCCGTGTTTGAGAGTCAAACCAAAACCAAATTGGGTTCTCAAAATGTTGCTGATGGTGGGCCAAGTATGAAAATGTTTGTGTTAGATTTTCTTCAAAAGGAATTGGATAATTTCTTACATAGAAATCCTGCCACGTCAGATGCACTTAAGAAAAGAATTGAACAAAATGAGCGGGAGCGTAAAGAATTAGCTGGTATAAAAAAACTGGCCAATGAGCGGGCTAAAAAAGCCAATTTGCACAATAAAAAATTACGCGATTGTAGAACGCACTTAAATGATGAATTGCCTGCAAAAAATAAAGAGTCATTTATTTCTTTACAAAACGACACCACTATTTTTATTACGGAAGGGGATAGTGCCAGTGGTAGTATTACAAAGTCTAGAAATGTAGATACACAAGCAGTATTTAGTTTAAGGGGTAAGCCGCTCAATTCATTTGGTGAAACAAAAAAAGTGGTTTACCAAAATGAGGAATTCAATTTATTGCAACATGCATTGAATATAGAAGAAGGTTTAGAAGGATTGCGCTATAACAATATTGTGATTGCAACTGATGCCGACGTTGATGGTATGCATATTCGATTGCTGTTGATGACTTTCTTTTTGCAATTCTTCCCCGACCTTGTAAAGAAGGGGCATGTATATATATTAGAAACCCCATTATTTAGAGTAAGAAATAAGCAAGAAACTATTTATTGTTATGATGAATCGGAAAAGCAAGCAGCAGTAAAAAAATTAGGATCTAAGCCAGAGATTACCCGATTTAAGGGATTAGGTGAAATTTCTCCAGAAGAATTTGGTCGTTTTATAGGTAGAGATATTCGTTTGCAGCCGGTAATTTTAGAACAGGGAGATCATATTCAAGATTTATTGTCTTACTATATGGGAAAGAATACCATGGAGCGGCAAGAATTTATTATCAACAATTTAAGAGTGGAAGTAGATTTAATAGAGAATTAATTTTTATAAAATATCAATAAGTAATATGATTCATATTGTATTTGAAAGTCCTAATGTTTTCGTACTTGAAAAAGCCATTGAAATGGATGAAAGTATGCAGGGCCCTGTTTTTGAGATTAAAGACGATTATGCAGTTGGACCATTGGCTCAAATTTTTGAAACAGAGGGGTATCAACAAAGAAGAGATTGGTGGAAGGAAGTTGTTGCAGACTCTCCTTACAATGATCAAATAAATATAGTAGACGATAAATTAGTTGTACATCAATTAATTCAACAGTTAACTGAAGATGATCAATTAGAAGCATGGATTTGGATGGGGCAAAATGCACATGATGTATGTGGTTATTATTGGTTGATGAGCCAACTTAGCCATTTTGCAGGAAGAGTTCAAGTGCTGTATTTAAATAACTTGCCTTTTTTTAATGAGAAAGGGAATATATTTTATCCAACTCATTTGCATGAAATTCAACCCAAAGAATTTTTGAAAGCCAAGAAATTAGCCAGGCCAATCACTTTAAGCGAATTTGAAGTAGATCCCGATGAATGGAAAAGAATTTGCACAGAGAATGCAATGATTCGATTTTTAGAAGGAGGAAAAAAAATCATTGCAAAAGAGGTTGATTTTTTTGATAAACATTTGATGAACCAAATATCAGGAGAGGCGCTGAAATTAACTAAAGTAATCACAACAACATTAAATAAAATGCCCGTTCAAACAGGAGATGCGTTTTTGGTATGGCGAATAAAAGAAATGGCTTTAAATGGTAAACTTGCCATTGGGGGTGATTGGCAAAAGGGATGGAAAGAAATTACCATTCAATTACAAAAAGCAGTAGCAAGTTAAATATATGATTACTATTACACAGTTGAGTAAAATTGGGGAGGATGAACGTGGGGCAACCCATTATTTTAATACAGAAAGAACGGGTGAATTTATTGTTGCATATAGAAAAGCTGGCAGTATAAGTGGAAGGCATTATCATAAAGGGATTGCAACACAAAAGAACCCTGAAAAAATTATTATAATGCAGGGTAAAGCAAGCTTAAACTGGTTTGAGGTAAACGGAAGCCGAAAGGGTGTTGAAAAAATTAATGCCCCTGCGATGGTAGAAATAGAGCCTTGGGCTTGGCATGAAGTAATTGCTGAAACCGATATGATTGTATTGGAGCTGAATGGATTGAAAGATGCAAAAGATGATACGTTTAGGGTAGATTAATTATTTATTAGTAGAACAGAACAACAACATGGCGAAAGCAGAAAATAGGGTTTTTGAAAATGAAAGTGGCGTTCAAGGTCAGTATAAGAACTGGTTTTTGGATTATGCTTCCTATGTAATTTTAGAGCGGGCAGTTCCTGCTATTGAAGATGGATTAAAGCCAGTGCATCGTAGAATTCTTCATTCAATGAAAGAAATGGACGATGGTAGGTTTAACAAAGTGGCCAATATTATTGGTCAAAGTATGCAATATCATCCTCATGGAGATGCGAGTATTGGGGATGCATTGGTAAACCTAGGTCAAAAGGATTTGTTGATAGAAACCCAAGGAAACTGGGGTGACGTTAGAACAGGTGATGATGCAGCAGCATCTAGATATATTGAAGCGCGTTTATCTAAATTTGCTTTAGAAGTTGCATTTAATGCAAAAACTACCGAATGGCAATTGAGCTATGATGGAAGAAAAAACGAACCGGTAAATTTACCAATGAAATTTCCCTTACTGCTGGCTCAAGGAGCTGATGGTATTGCAGTAGGTCTTTCAACTAAAATATTGCCTCATAATTTTTGTGAACTCATTGATGCCTCCATCAAATATTTAAGAGGTAAAAAGTTTGAACTCTTTCCCGATTTTCAAACTGCAGGAATGATTGATGTGTCTAATTACAACGATGGAAAAAGAGGGGGGAAAGTTAGGGTAAGAGCGCATGTAGAAGAATTAGATAAGAAAACCTTGGTGATTAGGGACGTTCCTTATAGTGTTACTACCACTCAGCTGATGGAAAGTATTACCAAGGCTAATGAACAAGGTAAAATTAAAATTAAAAAAGTAACGGACATTACTGCAAAAGAAGTTGAGATTCAAATTGATTTGGCAGCAGGCATATCTCCTGACATTACCATAGATGCGTTGTATGCATTTACCGATTGCGAAGTAAGTCTTTCGCCCAATGCTTGTGTAATTGTTCAAAACAAGCCACAGTTTTTAACAGCACAGGAGTTATTAAAAACCTCTGTAGACAATACCAAAGAATTATTAAAGAGGGAATTAGAAATTAAGTTAGCAGAATTAGAAGATAAATGGCATTATACTTCATTAGAGAAAATATTTTTTGAAGAGAAGATTTATAAGGAGTTAGAGCTAAAGCACGAAACATGGGAAAAAGTGATTGAAGCCATTGATAAAGCTTTTATTCCCTTCAAGAAAAAATTAAAAAGAGCCATTGAGCGAGAAGACATTTTAAAGCTTACCGAAAAGCCTGTTAGAAGAATTTATAGATTAGACATTAATGAATTAAATGAGCAAATTAAGTCTATAGAAGCGGATATTAAGCAGGTGCTTTTCGATTTAGATCATCTAACTGATTTTGCAGTTGCCTATTTTGAGAATTTATTGAAAAAATATGGCAAAGGCCGAAAAAGGAAAACGGAAATTAAAGAGTTTGATACCATTCAAGTAAAGCAGGTAGCTATTGCCAATACAAAAGTATACCTAAATAGGGGCGAAGGGTTTATTGGAACAGGGCTTAAGAAAGACGAATTTTTGTGTGAATGTTCTGACTATGATGACATCATAGCATTCACAAAAGCTGGCGTCATGAAAATTGTAAAAGTTTCCGATAAGGTATTTATAGGGAAGGATATTGTTCATGCTGCAGTATTTGAAAAAAACGACGAACGTACTACCTATAATATGATATATGTAGATGGTAAATCGGGTGTTAGTTATGCCAAACGATTTAATGTTACTGGTATAACTCGTGATAAAGAGTATGATCTTACCAAAGGGTCAGATAAATCTAGGGTACATTATTTTACAGCTAATCCAAATGGAGAAGCAGAAACCGTAAAAATTATATTAAGCCCTAATTGTACTGCCAGAATAAAAGAGCTCGACTTCTTTTTTGAAGAGTTAGAAATAAAGGGTAGAAGCAGTATGGGAAATCAGGTTACTAAATATCCCATTAAAACAGTAAAATTAAAAGAAGCCGGTAAGAGTACCCTAGCTGGTAGAAAGCTTTGGTTCGACGATAAGTTTGGTAGGCTCAATACCGAAGAAAAAGGTAAATACCTAGGATCTTTTGAAGACGAAAAAATCGTTGTGTTTTACAATGACGGAACTTATGAACTAACCGATACAGAAATTACGCAACGCTTTGAACCCGATCAGGTAATGTTAATTGAGCAGTTCAATCCAGAAAAAACAATTTCTGCTGTTTACTTAGATCAGGACAAACAACAATATAATATCAAACGTTTTAAAATTGAAACTTCAACCCTTAAAACACAGTTTTTATTTATCAAAGAAGGTAATGGAAATAGTTTGATTGCTATTTCTACACAAGATGAGCCTATCTTAGTAGTTCAAACAGGAAGGGGGCAGCAAGTTAGAAAAGCTAAATTCAAAGTTGCTAAAATGGTAGAAGTAATGGGGTGGAAAGCAGTTGGTGCCAAATTAACCGACTATAGTAAAACCATTGAGATGGAATGGGAGCAGGCTGTTGTAAAAGATGCAGCTCCAGAATTATTTTAATTTATGCATTATGGATCAAATTCAGGTTGGCAATTACAATACATTAAAAGTTAGCAGAAAAGTAGAGTTTGGTTTTTACCTTGATGATGGTGGTGAAGGTATTTTATTGCCTAAGCGTTTTGCACCTGATCGCTTGAATATTGGAGACGAATTGACTGTTTTTGTTTATCATGATTCAGAGAATAGATTAATTGCCACTACTCAAAAAGCAAAAGCAGTTGTAGGTGATATTGTTAAATTAAAAGTTGTTTCTGTTACCAATCAAGGTGCTTTTTTAGATTGGGGTTTAATGAAAGATTTATTTGTTCCAGTTTCAAAACAAATTGCAGGAATGCGTTTGGGTGGAGAGTATTTAGTATTACTCTATATTGATGAAATTACGGGCAGGGTGGCTGCTACAGAAAAAGTAGAAGCATTGATGCGAAATGAAGTGCTTACTGTAAAAGAAATGGATCTAGTAGATTTATTGGTATATAGAAATTCCGAAATTGGCTATGTGATGATTGTTAATAAAAAACATATTGGCATTTTGCATAGTAACGAAGTATTTCAAGAACTGAATATTGGAGATAAAGTAAAGGGCTTTGTAAAGAAAATCAGGCCCGACAATAAACTAGATTTGGTGCTGGGTAAACCTGGTTTTGATAAAGTGGAAGATGAATCAGCAAAAATTTTGAGGTTATTAAAAGAAAACAATGGGTACTTGCCCTATCATGATAAGTCCGAACCGGAAGCGATTTATTCATTTTTTGGGATGAGTAAAAAAACCTTTAAAATGACTACTGGAACTTTGTATAAACTACAAAAGATCAAATTCACCCAAACTGGAATTCAGTTAATTGAAGCTTAATCCGTTGCTAACATTTGTTAGCTTGTTTTAGTATATTTGCATTTTTAAAACGTAAGCCATGATGAATAAAACCGTTTATATTGTTGCAGCTGTTCGTACACCTATAGGAAGTTTTGGAGGTACATTAAAAGATTTTACTGCACCTCAATTAGGGGCAATTGCTATAAAAGGAGCTGTTGCAAAAGCGGGGATAGACTCAGCTTTAATTGATGAAGTATTAATGGGTTGTGTTATACAAGCCAATACAGGTCAGGCACCCGCAAGGCAGGCCGCTAAGTTTGCTGGATTGCCAGATCATGTTATTGCAACAACAGTAAACAAAGTATGTGCAAGTGGAATGAAAGCCATTGCGCAAGGGGTTCAATCCATTTTATTAGGAGATGCTTCTATTGTTGTGGCAGGTGGTATGGAAAGTATGAGTAATGTGCCTTTCTATAGCCCAAATATGCGTTGGGGTAATAAATATGGTAATGTTTCTTTAATTGACGGTTTAGCCAAAGATGGTTTAACCGATGTATATCATAACTATGCAATGGGTAATTCAGCTGAATTATGTGCCAGTACATTTAAAATTTCCAGAGAAGAGCAAGATGCATTTGCAGTTGAAAGTTATAAAAGAAGTCAGCAGGCTATAAATAATGGACTTTTTGTAGAAGAGATTGTTCCTGTTGAAATTCCTCAAAGAAAAGGGGATCCTATTTTGTTTTCAAAAGATGAAGAACCCTTTAATGTAAAATTCGATAAGATACCCGAATTAAAGGGTGCTTTTATAAAAGATGGAACAGTTACTGCAGCCAATGCTAGTACCATGAACGATGGAGCAGCTGCCGTAATGTTGATGAGTAAAGAAAAAGCAGATGAATTGGGAATAAAGCCTTTGGCCATTGTTCGTTCATATGCAGATGCAGAACAAGCTCCTGAATGGTTTACCACTACGCCTTCTTTAGCCGTACCTAAAGCAGTTGCTAAGGCCGGATTAAAAATGACTGATATTGATTTTGTTGAATTAAATGAAGCGTTTTCCGTAGTTGGTATTGCTAATACACAAAAAATGCAATTAGATCCTTCAAAAGTAAATGTGCATGGTGGCGCGGTATCATTGGGCCATCCACTGGGTTGCAGTGGCGCCAGAATTATCGTTACACTTATTCATGTTTTAAAACAGCAAGGTGGAAAATTAGGTGCTGCAGGAATTTGTAATGGAGGTGGCGGTGCTAGTGCTATGGTGATTGAATTAGCTTAGTTTTTCCAAGTCCATTCTATGGGTTGCTCTTTATGAATGTGTTTGTAATTCAGTGAAGTACCCAATGAATTACATTAGCTTTTACTAATACCAACTCTTGATTTAATAAACTCAGCTTTACTAATAGCATTTAACATGCTCATTGCCAAGTCTCCACTATTAATTTTATATTCATTGGGGATAGGTACATAATTTTCCCTTGTTATAAAATAGCCTGTTTCGGCTTCATCAACAATATAGGGTGGGCAAAAAAACGTCCAATCAAGTGTAGAATCTCTTAAATATTCATAGGCTTTTAAATGCTCCATTCCAACTAGCTTATACTCTTCAGGATAATCTGGATTGTTAATTAAATAAGTGTCGTCTTCTGCATTTAATACACCCATGCCACCAAGGGCAACAATTCTTTTGATGCCTTTTTGTTGCATTACTGTAATAATGTTTTTGATTCCTAAGCTTCTGCTTTTATCTGATCCATCAATGGATCCTCCTAATACAGAAATAACTGCATCAGCATTTTCAAGGGCTTTGACAATATCTTTTTGATCAAAAATATATCCTTTCATCGCAATCAATTTTTCATTGCGATTGTCTTCATCAATTAATGATTCTACAGTTCTACCAAAAGCGGTAATGGTATATCCTCTAATTAAACCTTGTTGTACCAATCTTTTACCTACTTGCCCTGTTGCCCCAAAAATGGTTATATGCATGATATTTTTATTAAGCAATTTGTTCAGCAATTTCCTGCATGGAAATACCGTATTGACTTTCATCGTAAATACAAGTGCCATTTTTTATAACCAATACTTGCGGGGATTCATGATGCACTTGAAACATTTCGGCAACCTCATTGGATACTGATCTATACTGTAAAAGGTCTAAATAATAGAAAACGGCATTTTCAGGTGCTAATTCGCGCTCTAATCTGTTTAGTGCCATAGAACTAATGCTGCACCTAGTACTATGTTTAAATATAACCTGAGGAACTTGATTTGATGCTTCACGAATGGCATCGAGTTGTTCAATGCTAACTAAAGGAGTCCAATTCATACAAAAATTTATACGAAATTAATCCATTTGAATTAACCCCTGAAATAACGTGGATTGGTGGTTGGGCATCCTCTGCCTTTAACTGAGGCGCAAGAAGACAATAGCATAGTTACAAAACCAGTAACAATCAATAATAAAAGAATCTTTTTCATACGCTTTAGTATTCTATAGAATTTGCATGTATTTTGCACCACAACGAAGATATTGCTTAAGTACAAAACGCTGCTCGGGAAGGAGCCTAAAATTTGTTAATTTCCTTTCCGAACCTATTTTAAAACATAATAACGTATGAGGGTTCATTTTATTTCAATTGGGGGTAGTGTAATGCACCAATTGGCTATTGCCTTGAGTAAAAAAAGTTACCAAGTTAGCGGTTCGGACGATGAAATTTTTGAACCAGCTGCTGGAAATTTAGCTGCGGCAAACCTTTTACCAGCTCAAATTGGTTGGAATCCTCAATTAATTACAGCCAATTTAGATGCCGTTATTTTAGGGATGCATGCGAAGGATGACAATCCTGAATTATTGAAAGCCAAGGAGTTAGGCTTAGCTATCTATTCTTTTCCTGAATATATTTTTCAAGAAAGTAAGGAGAAGCTAAGGATTGTAGTGGGGGGGAGCCATGGTAAAACCACCACAACCAGTATGATTATGCATGCTTTGCAATATTTAAATAAGTCATTCGACTATTTAGTAGGAGCAAAGTTGGCTGGTTTTGAGCAATCGGTTAGCATCACCAATGCTCCAACAATTGTTTGCGAAGGGGATGAATACCCAGCAAGTGCCATAGAACGAAAGCCCAAGTTTCACTTTTTGTATCCTCATATTGCTATTTTAACAGGAATTGCCTGGGATCATATTAATGTATTTCCCACTTTTGAATTTTATCTAGAGCAATTCGTGATTTTTATTAATCGGATAGAACCTGGTGGTTTACTCATTTACAATCAATCCGATGAAAAATTAAATAAGTTGGTTAACGATCATTTAAGAGCTGATATTCGTTATCAACCTTATGAAGTTCCTAAACATGAGATTGTATCAGGAGTAACCACAGTACAAATTGGTAATGCTAGTGGAAAGCTGCTTGTTTTTGGAAATCATAACCTAATGAATTTACAAGCAGCTTATTATGCTTGTGCACAGTTAAATATTGAAGCAGCTGATTTTGTAAAAGCAATGGCCAATTTTACTGGAGCATCTAAAAGACTTGAATTACTTGCTTCAAGTGAAAATATTAATGTATACAGAGATTTTGCTCATGCTCCTAGCAAAGTGAAGGCTTCGGTTGAAGCTGTAAAACAGCAATATCCAACCAGAAAATTATTTGCCATATTAGAATTGCATACTTATAGCAGCCTCAACGAAGCATTCATGACAGAGTATAAAAACGTGTTTGATCTGGTTGATTACGGCGTTGTTTTTTATTCTAAACATGCACTTGAATTGAAGAGGATGCCTTTTTTATCTCCTGAAAAAGTAAAAGCAGGCTTTGCTAAAGAAGGATTGATTGTGATAAATGAGCGAGATCAATTAGAGCAATGGATGCATGTACAAGATTTTACCAATGCCAATATTCTCTTGATGAGTAGTGGTAATTATGATGGAATAAACATATTTTCGTTTGCTAAAGCAATTACACATTAATTAAGTATCCAAAAGTCTAATGAAACTTCAACTAACAAAGCCTATCGCATTTATCGATTTAGAAACTACTGGTGTTAATATTAGCAATGATCGTATTGTTGAAATTGCCATAGTAAAAATTGCGCCCGATGGTACTAAACAAGTAAAAAGAAAACTGATTAACCCATTAATGCCAATTCCAGCAGGCTCTACAGAAGTTCATGGTATTACAGATGAAATGGTAAAAGACGCACCTAGCTTTAAGCAAGTGGCTAATGAGATAAAACAATTTATTGAAAACTGTGATATGGGTGGCTACAATAGCAATCGATTTGATGTGCCCATGCTAATAGAGGAATTTCTAAGATCAGGAATTGAATTTAGTGTAGATGGAAGAAAATTAGTTGATGTGCAAAAGGTATTTCATATGATGGAGCAACGTACGTTGAGTGCGGCATATAAATTTTATTGTGATAACGTTACCCTCAAATAGGAACAACAGTTGAAAGTATTGTGAAGTTTACAGGAGAGGATGATATTGTAGATTTTGCTCGCAGGTTTATCAAAGACAAGGGAATAGAGCTTTTTAATTTTGGCAAGCATAAGGGAAAGCCTGTAGTGCAGGTGCTAAAAGAAGAGCCTCAATACTATGATTGGATGATGAAAGGCGACTTTGCAATGGATACTAAGCAAAAGCTTACTGAAATACTCAATAGAACGCTTATTAAAAAATCCTAATTGGATATTTGTTAAAAAACTATATAAATTTCAGGGTCAGCCTACCTTTTTAGCTCATTCATCTATCTAAATAGTATCTTCATTTAACAATTTCTAATCATCATTGGAAAAAATCGTCATTATACCAACCTATAACGAATGTGACAATATTGTTGCAATTGTTACAGCTGTTTTTAATTTAAACCAAGGATATCATGTGTTGGTGATTGATGACGGATCTCCAGATGGCACTGCTGCCATTGTTAAAACCATGTTCGATAAATTCCCTGGCCAACTTTTTTTAGAAGAGCGTATTGGCAAATTGGGTTTAGGTACAGCATATATACACGGATTTAAATGGTGTATAGAAAATGGCTACCAATATGTTTTTGAAATGGATGCCGATTTTTCTCATGACCCCAAAGATTTAGATAAACTGTATCATGCTTGTAAATATGAGCATGCTGATGTGAGTATTGGTAGTAGATATGTTAAAGGGGGCGAAACAGAAAATTGGCCATTGGATAGGCAACTATATTCACGTGGTGGGGCATTGTATACCAGACTGCTAACCTGGATGCCCATTAAAGATCCTACTGCCGGATTTGTTTGTTATAAAATAGAAGTATTAGAAGCGATCAATTTTGATATGATTTCATTTGTAGGATATGCATTTCAAATTGAAATGAAATTTGCTGCATGGAAGTTAGGTTTTAAGATAAAAGAAGTACCCATTATATTTAAGGATAGAAAAGTGGGTGTAAGTAAAATGAATCATGGAATTATTAAAGAAGGCGTTTTGGGGGTAATTAGTATTCAATGGCAAAGTATGTTTAAAGACTACCATACCCGAGTAAAAAATGCCATCAATAATTAAGTGCTAGTTTATCCTTCTTATAATTTGATAGTATCTACAATTAGTGTCCTCCTTCGTAACTTTCATTGAGTACCCAACCTATTTTAAGAACTGTAGTTTCACCCACTCCGTTTTGAACAGTACTTCAAGCAAGGGGCCCTGCATAAATTCAAAAATCATTCCCGTTTAAAAGCACTTTGAAAGGGGTAGAATTTTGTATAAATTAAATATTTTGATTAATGGCCGTATTTATATATTATTATTAAATATTTATATTAATTTATTGTGATTTTTTAAAATCATGTGCATTTATGATTTATATCAGGCTTTTTTGTAAAATTATCCTTTTATTTTACATATTAAATATTTTGAAATCAAATTAAATTATATGATACCGCAAACAAATGCATTTATTATTGAAAATATGAATGTAAAAAAAGAGCTAACAACATGGGTAAATCAAATAGCTACTTTGTGTAAACCTAGCATGATACATTGGGTAGACGGTTCCCAAAAAGAATATGACGCACTTTGTCAATTTCTTGTAAAAAAAGGAACATTTATAGCTTTAAACCCTGAAAAAAGACCCAATAGTTTTGCTTGCTTTAGCGATCCGAGTGATGTGGCAAGGGTAGAGGATAAAACATTTATTTGTTCTCGTAGAAAAGAAGATGCTGGCCCAACCAATAATTGGATGGAACCTGGAGAAATGAAGGTTATTTTAAATGGTCATATGGATGGCAGTATGAATGGCAGAACAATGTATGTGATTCCATTTTGTATGGGACCAGTTGGTTCCCCCTATGCAAGGTATGGGGTTCAGATAACTGATTCTGAGTACGTAGTGGTGAATATGAAAATTATGACAAGAATGGGTGAAGACGTACTTAGATTTATTCCAGAAGGTAAATTTGTGAAATGTTTACATACAGTTGGTGATCCTATTACTAAAGACAAGATAGAAAGTAAATGGCCATGTAATCCCACAGTAAAATATATTTCACATTTTCCTGAAGAAAGAATGATAATTAGTTATGGAAGTGGTTATGGTGGTAATGCATTAATGGGAAAAAAATGCTTTGCACTAAGAATTGGATCTGTAATGGGTAGGGAAGAAGGCTGGTTGGCAGAACATATGCTAATTATGGGTGTTGAATCTCCCGATAAACAAAAAAGCTATTTAGCAGCAGCATTTCCAAGTGCTTGTGGTAAAACGAATTTTGCCATGCTGATTCCTCCAAAAGAGTTTGCAGGTTGGAAAGTAACTACTGTTGGAGATGATATAGCTTGGATTCATAAAGATAAAAATGGTCATTTAGTAGCAATTAATCCAGAAGCCGGATATTTTGGAGTTGCACCAGGCACTAATTTTAGTACCAATCCAAATGCAATGGAAAGTATTCGTGCAAATACCATTTTTACCAATGTAGCAATCACTCCTGATAATGATGTTTGGTGGGAAGGAATGACTAAAGAAATTCCTACAGGCTTAATAGATTGGCATGGTGAACCTTGGGATCCAAATAGTGGTAAACCTGCAGCACATGCCAATTCTAGATTTACAGCACCTGCATTTCAAAATCCCGTGGTAGATAAAGACTGGGACAATCCAAACGGAGTTCAAATTGACGGATTTATATTTGGTGGTAGAAGAAGTACAAACGTTCCATTGGTGTATCAATCATTTAATTGGAATTTCGGGGTATATTTAGCTACAACAATGGGTAGTGAAACAACAGCAGCTGCATTTGGAGAAATAGGAAAAGTAAGGAGAGACCCTTATGCAATGTTGCCTTTTATGGGTTATCACATGGGAGACTACGTGAATCATTGGTTGCAATTTGGTAGGAACCTTCCCAATGCCCCTAGAATATTTGGTGTAAACTGGTTTAGAAAAGATGAAGATGGAAAATTTTTATGGCCTGGATTTGGAGATAATATGAGAGTGTTAATTTGGATAATACAAAGAATTAGAGGGAATGCATCTTCTGTTGAAAGCCCAATGGGTTGGATGCCTCGTTATGAAGATCTTGATTGGAGAGGGTTGGAGTCTTTTAGTAAAGAATCCTTTTCAAAAATCATGAATGTTGATAGGGAACTTGGTAAGCAAGAGTTGCTTTCACATGAAGAATTATTTGAAAAAATGTATGATAAGTTACCTAAGGAATTTTTCTTTATGCGAGAATTATTGTTGAGTGCATTGTGGCGTTCTCCTGAGAAATGGGAATTAGAGCCAGAGCAAAACTAATTTTAATTTTAATTTCTTTTATGAGTAGTTGGCTGATAGATTTATTTACCAAATCAAGTATTCCAAATACAATATTAATTTATGGATTAATCGTTTCATTGGGTATTTGGTTTGGTAGAATAAAAATTGCAGGTATCTCCTTAGGGGTTACTTGGGTTTTGTTTATGGGAATTTTTTTCTCAGCAATTGGGGTTAGAGTTGATGAAAATGCCAACCATTTTCTAAAAGAATTTGGGCTTGTTTTATTTGTTTACTTAATTGGATTGCAAGTTGGTCCGGGATTTTTTGCAAGTCTTAAAAAAAATGCACTTAATAATAATTTACTAGCTGCATTGGTTGTAATTATTGGCGTGTTAATCACCATTGTTTTATTTAAATTAACTGATTATAGAATAGCTGTTTTAACTGGGGTAATGAGTGGCGCCGTTACCAATACGCCAGGCTTAGCTGCTGCTCAATCTGCATTTTCAAGTGTGCAGGCAACAATAAGTGATAAATCTTTGATCACATTAGCCTATGCGGTTTCCTACCCGTTTGGTGTTTTTGGCATTATTTTTTCATTATTGTTGATAAAGAAAATATTTAAAATAAATATCGACAAAGAAAAAGAGCTACATAGAAAATTAAATGTGTTTAGAGCCAATAAGCCCGTATCTCAACATTTTAATTTAGAAAATAATATGTTGATTGGTCAACCTTTAAGTAAGTTGTTTTCTATGTTAAAAGAAAAGATAATTATTTCTAGGATGTTACATAATGGCGAAATTATTACTCCAACTTTAGAAACTGTTTTTGCAAAAGGAGATATTTTATTAATAGTTGCATCTAAAAAAGAAATTGAACAATTAAAGTTGATTGTGGGGTCATTTAGTGATACCAATTTAAAAAATGCGTCAGATTCAAATTTAATTTCACGTACAATCATAGTAACAAAAAAATCTGTAACCCACAAGCGGTTGGGAGATTTACCAGAATTATTTCAATACAATTTTACTTTAACTAGGCTAAATAGAGCAGGATTTGAATTTGTTCCGCATGGTAATTTGTTTCTGCAACTTGGGGACAGTATTAAAGTTGTGGGTACAGAGGACGGTGTAAAAGCAGTTTCTGATGCGATGGGGAACTCTGTAAAGTTATTAGAAGATCCAG
>VIKJ01000027.1 GCA_008080615.1 Chitinophagaceae bacterium
AAAGGCGCAATTGGATCTTTTCTTTTGATTAAATCAGTAAAAAATGGGGATGATTTAATAGTAGTTACACTATCTACATCCATTGAATAAGCCGAAATTGATAAAAGACTAGTAATTAAGAATACAATCAGCTTTTGCATGAAATTGAATAAAATGGTCAATTCTTGCTCTAAATATAGGAAATAACCTATTAAATCACTGATTAGTTAACCTTTTTCCAATGCCTCTGCAATCTATTTCGTCAGTTTTGTGTCTGATCATCAAAATCTAACCAGCCACCAATAAATGCTGTTTTCGGGGGGAAATATATTTTGAGGTGGCTGGTTTGTAATTGAATAAACAGTTATTTAATAAGTCTAGTAAAAGTTTAAGTTAATAAATTAATTTCTATGGAAATATTCATTTTTATATTAATTAGGATTAAACCAACGAAAGAAAATTCGAGAATTAAAAAAAGAATATGATCAATCATTGCGAGGTAAAGATAAAAAAAGAGCTCTGGATGCAGGTAGAGCCTATTATTCTGCAATAAGAGGTTTTGGAAAACTAACTATTTATGATGAACAAGCAATTACAAATGATTTATCATCTATGAATTAATTCAGTTTACACTTTGAAAGTAAGACAAAATTCATATTAAACCTTTTATATGTCTAATGAAAAATACTATTCCGACCCAAAAATTGATCGTTTAGAAAAACTTATAGTAGAACATAGAACACAAAAAAAATTACTTAGTGAATATTGGTTAAAGTAGAGGTTATGTTAGTGACAATTCTTTAATGAATTCTATTGGTGGGAAAAATATTAAACTAAGAAAATAATAATTAGTATGGTTTAAATGATATTAAGGATTGTGCATTTTTATAAAATTATTTATGTGGTTACCTGATATATCTTAATTATTAAAGTGTTAATAAATTCAAAGATCCATTCAGATGTTGTTTTATTAAAAACCAAAGAAAGTAATAAATTTTAATAAAAAATTATGAAATATATAATAGCGTCAGCTTTCTTAATCTTTCTTAATCAATCTTATGCACAAAGTGTTGTTGAAGACACAAGTTTTAATATTTTAAATTATTTGGAAAATAAATATCATAAAATTTATAAACAACGAAATGATAAAATAATCTCATATCTAAACGAATGCAAGTGCAATGTGGCAGCTTTAACACATGGAAATTATTATTATCAAGAAGTTAAAAATATTCAAGAGGAAATAATCGGTTATAACATATTGGGTGTATTTATACCAGAAGGAGATAGTCACGATGGATTATATGGTAAACGTATAATTGATCCACATTTTATATCATCAGAAAATAAACAAATCATTTCTGAATTGTTTTTTTTACAAAATCAAATAAACTATCGTCATACAGTGCTAATAAAACCAGAGATAGAAATGGGGCATAGCATGAGAGATATATCATATTCAATAAAAACAATTACAGTTGTAGGAAATTACAATCAAAATCAAGACTCTATTTTATTTGTTCTAGACAACACCTATAGAGATGAATCAAGTAAAATAATAAATATCGAATTATTAAATCAAGATATTGAAAATTTAGATACAACTAAAATCACTTTTATTTTTACTACTAATAGTTCTAGTGCATCAAAGGGGATTGTAAATAGTAGTGGAGAAATAATATTTGAAAGCATATTTTCAGAAATAAAATTTTTAAAAAGAAAAAAAGAAATTGATTTTTTTTTAGTAAAAAAAAATAACAGAGATGACCTAGGCGATTGGGGTGAAAAGTTTGGAATTGCTATGTCTAATGGAAATTATGTATTTGAACCTAATTTTAGTGTTTTAGAAACAGATGGAAATAATTTAGAACAATTTGGGTTTGGAAAGATGAAATATAAGAGGAAATTTGGACTTATTGACGCACAATATAATATGATTGTCGAACCCATATATGACGAATTTATATTTATAAATAGTAATAAAAAATACGCTATTATAAAAAAACAAAATAATTATCATCAAAATGAAAAAATGTGGGATTTTTTTAACATAAATACAAAAAAGGAATTAGGTCTAAACTTACAAGAAATAAGAAATATTGAGGATGCTGAAATAGTAATAAAACGAAACAATCTATGGGGTTTTTGTAATCAAAGTGGTCAAATTATAATTCAACCGAAGTATAGTTTTGTTACTTCATTTAAGGAAGGGTTAGCTTTTGCAGTTATTGGGCACAATAACAATCGAGAAAATAATTCATACTTTTTGATTAATAAAGTGGGAGCCACAGTTGCAACATTAAACAAAAGTTTAGGAGATGATATGGCTATTGTGGATTCGGTTTCTGAAGGAATGATTCTTTTTAAAAGTAGGAAAACTAATTTACATGGATTTATTAATAAAAAAGGTGTATTAGTAATACCTCCAACATTTGAAAATGCTGAGCCGTATTATGACGGGAAGAGTTATGTTAGAAAGTTTGGAACTAGCTTTTATATAGACAAAAATGGGAATCGAATAAAAGAATAAATAGATAAAATGAAAATATTATTACTATTAGGTTATTTCATCGTTGTTGCCACTATCGCTAATGCACAAAAATCATTGAATGGTCCTGAGGGATGCGATGCAACATATTTTTTTGCAACAAAAAATGGTTACTGGCTTGGTACAGGCTCAAGTGGAGGGATTTTTTATACTAGGGAATTAAATACTAAATGGGAAAGTATGAATGATCCATTCGGTCCTGCTCATATTTATTGGGTTGGTCAGGTAAATGATAAAATTATTACTAATGCTGACGGAAAATATTATGAATTCGAAAGTAAGAGTTTGAAATGGAATTTAGTAAGCAATTCTGATAAAATTACTCAATACTTTGGAGAAGAAGCCGCCACAAAAAAAATTGAACTCATTTCTCTAAAAAAAATTTTTGAAAAAAATCGAGTTTTGGATTTACCTTATGACGTAAATACTTTACATCCCTATAATAATGATTCAGTTATAGTTTGCACACAGAGTGGACTATATCATCTAAATTCAGCAACATCTAAACTTAATAAAATAAATACATTAGGTGTAGTTGCATCAGATGTTTATCAAATAAATAAAGATGAAGAATTAGGTTTAATATCATTAACACAAGACAATTGTATTTGGAGCTATAAAAACCACCAATGGTCAAAATTATTCGACTATAAAGAAACAATGCACTATTATACAAACTTTATTAAAAAAATCGATTTGGATACTGCTGTTAATAATGAAGTAAAAATTGCTAAAATTTCATCTTTCTATCCGAAAGGTATCTTTAATATTTCCCAAGAGGGTAAAATTATTTTAACAACTTTAAATTCCATTTTTGTAATAAATCCAGCTAATAAACAATATCAAATAATTAATTCACCCAAAGGATATTATATTTTAGAAGCAGAATTAATATCAGATGGTAAAATTTTTGCTATCGGTGATTTTAATTATGATGGTAAAAATAAATTTTTGTATAAAACGTTTTTGTTTAGTAAAAATGAATGGAAATTAGAAAGTAATAATAGTGAAGAAAAACCGAAATTCCCAATTTTAAGTAACCACTACAAATATAATAAAAAGGAAATTAATATTAATAAAATGTATAGTAATCAATCGTTTCTCTATCCCATGTCCAACCCGGAAATTATATTTCGAAATGAAACAATTTTATTCAAATTTTTTAAAAAACATAACTATAATGGTTACTATTATCTAAATAAAATTAACTCTAAAATTATGTCAGGTTATTTGGATTCCTCATTTAAAGAATTATACCTTGGAACACAAGGAAGTGGTGTGATTTTGATTAAATAATAAACCATACATGATAAAATATTTTATAAGCAATACTAAATTAAATAAAATGAAACTAATAACTCTAGCTGTATTATTACTAACATCACAAATAGTAAATTCGCAAGTAACAAATAAGAGTAAAAAAAACTTACCTTCAGTCAATTCAGTATCAGAAATAGCCTTACCATTTATTGGTACTAGATGGTTCGAAACAGATCGGGGGTCATCTGGTAATGGGACTCCCGATTTTTCTGTCCGCATTGAGAAAAATCGAAATGTTTATTTTATATATAGTCAAACTAATAGGGCTTCGGGAAAAACAACAATCGAAGAAGTTTTTTGCGGCAAATTTCAAACCTATCTTACTGTTATTTTTAAAAATATGAACTACGAAAAAATGTACTACAAAATAGTAGGTAATAAAATATATGAAGTCGACTCAAATAAAAAAATTATTAAATCAAATTCCTGTTGTTCTAATTCCCAATATCAAAATCAAGATGATATTCCCGAAAATAAAGAATGCGATTGTTTTGGTGAACTATATGAGAACTAATAAAAAAACAATTTAAAAAGGAAGTTCAAATGATGAATTAGTAAAATACTTGGAATACTATACAGCTAGAATGAAATTCAATACTTCCAAGAATTGACAAATGAAAATAAAACTAAACGCAATTACATTTTTGCTATTATTCAGTTGTAGTCAATCTGATAATTCAAAAAAAATGAAAGTACGAATACAGCCATTGTTTCAATAACGCCCTCAGTAATAAATAGTAATAAAAATTATGATATCACTGAGGAGTTTGTTGGACGGCAAGGACTTTACAAATTTAGTGCTCCAAAAAGTTTATTTAAAAGAAGTTCAGAAAATGAATATATAAGTGAAATATTAAAAGCTAAGATTATATTCACACTAATTGAAACAGACCGATTTGACGAAAATGGTATTTTTAGTAAATCTTCTTTGGTCAAAAAATATAAAAGAAATATATTACATCTTATTTTTTAGATAAAAATGATTGGTTTGTAATATCAGGTAACGATACAGAGGGTAATATTATTTATTTAAAAGCGTTTTACGAAGAATTAGTAAGCATGCAAGGCCGCGAAGAAGGAGATCCATCTTGGCTTTGGTCTAAAGCTGGGATACTTGAACTTCAGTATACAGAAAATAATAAAAAGGAGTTTGATAAATTAATACCTTTAATATTTAAATCATTTAAATGTGATTTTTCATTAAAATTATAAATCTATTTTCAACTAGTATTTGTAATTTTTCTTTACCCCTTCCTCTCCCCAATCTGCTGCCTCCACATGGCGTAGTACAATCCTTTTTCGGTTAATAGCTCAGCATGGCTTCCTGTTTCTACTACCTGGCCTTTTTCCAATACATAGATGCGATCGGCGTGCATAATGGTGCTCAATCGGTGGGCAATCATTACGGTTATTTGTTCTTTGGCCGCAGAGATATTTCGGATGGTATTGGTAATTTCTTCTTCGGTAATGCTATCTAACGCAGATGTGGCTTCATCAAATATCAATAATTGTGGTTTGCGAATTAACGCTCGAGCAATAGATAAACGTTGCTTTTCTCCACCACTTAATTTTAATCCACCTTCTCCAATCATAGAATCAATTCCATTTTCGGCCTTGGCCAATAATGGATCGCAGCTGGCTTTGTGTAATGCTTCGATCATTTCATTTTCTGTTGCACCCGGGCATACAAACAATAAATTTTCTCGGATTGTACCTGCAAACAATTGCGTGTCTTGTGTTACAAAGCCTATTTGATTTCTTAACTCATCAAAATTGATATCGTGGCCATCTACTCCGTTATAAATAATATTCCCCTCCTGTGGTTGGTATAATCCTACCAATAGTTTTACCAATGTACTCTTGCCTGCGCCCGATGGCCCAACAAATGCAATGGTTTCTCCTTTCTTGGCTTCAAAACTAATTCCATCTAATGCATTAAACTGAGCTGTTTGATGCTTAAATAGAATACGATCAAATGCAAGTGTATTGATATTGCCAATATGCTGAGGCGACAATGGTTTGGGTTCTGAAGGCTTCATCATGAGGTTGTGAAAATTATTCAACGATGCTTCTGCTTCCCGATACGATAAAATGATATTCCCAATTTCTTGCAATGGCCCAAAAATAAAGAAGGAATAAAAGGTGAGGGTCATTACTTCACCTGCTGTTAATTTTCCGTTGAAGACCAACCATAGTAGGGTAAACATAATGATCTGTCGCAACAGGTTTACAAATGTTCCTTGCACAAAACTGAGTGAGCGTATGCTTTTTACTTTTCTTAATTCTAACCCTAAAATTTTATAGGTATTGGAATTGAGTCGGTTGATTTCTTGCTTGGTTAATCCCAAACTTTTTACCAACTCTATATTGCGTAAGCTTTCTGTAGTAGTTCCCGCCAATGTGGTGGTTTCTTTTACAATGGCTTTTTGAATAACTTTAATCTTCTTACTTAAAAAGCTAGTGAGCAAGGATAAGAAAATGATACCACCTGCATAAATAGGCATGATGCTCCAATGCAGCCTAAAAGAGTACACTGAAATAAATACAATACCTACCAGTATACTAAATAGTACATTGATAAAGGCGATGATGAATTTTTCTGTATCGGTTCTTACTTTTGAAAGAATAGAAAGAGTTTCTCCGCTTCGCTGATCTTCAAATTCCTGATAAGGCATTTGCATAGAATGTTCCAGTCCATCGGTAAAAATCTTAGCCCCAAATTTTTGTACAATTACATTGCTGAAATAATCCTGAAATGCTTTGGCAATTCTCGAAATCATGGCCACACTTATCAGGATACCCAAAAATCCCAACACCCCCCAAATAAACTCTGTTTCGGTTCTTTCACCCGTTACAATGAACTGCTTTTTCTCATTGAAATAACCTGTATTCAATGGATGCATGCCGTATTTGTCTAGCAGCTTTCCAAAGAAATAAGGATCTAACATAGAAAAGGATTGGTTGATTGCAGCCAACAGTAGGGCTAGGGCAATTAACCATTTATATGGCTTAAGGTATTGTAAGAGTAATTTCATAATCTGTGCTTAGCTAGTTTGGGCTTTGAACAGTCAATTTCCGTACTATTTTTCAAATACTGACAAAGTTTCTACTTATGTGGGTTTTTCCACGCTTGTTAACAATATCATCATGACCATTTGATGGTTTGGGCGCATTTCATTAGTAACTTACAAAAACCCTATTTTATGCGTTGGAGAAAATTCAATGGAGAAAACATTGTACTTCCTATTAAAGAAGCAGTAGAAGAGGCTATTAAAAAAGAAACTGCCTTGGGTACCAAGCTAAAAGTTTGCATTGGTACAGATAGTCAAGTAAAAGGCGAAGACACCGAGTTTGCAACAGTAATTGTGTTTCTGCGAGAACACAACGGTGGATTCATGTACATCCACAACGATAAAACAAAACTAAAATACCATATCAAAGAAAGGATGTTGGTAGAAGTAGCTAAAAGCATTGAAATTGCTTATGAGCTTTGCAATTTATTTATTGAATATCATGTAGAAATGGAAGTGCATGCAGATATCAATACCAATCCTCAGTTTAAAAGTAATGATGCACTAAGAGAAGCGATGGGCTATATTCTTGGAATGGGTTTTGCCTTCAAAGCCAAGCCTGAAGCATTTGCCAGCAGTTGTTGTGCCGATAAGGTTGTGAATTAAAAACTTGGTGAAACGAATATGATATTTGTTGGTCGGCGACCAACAAATTAAGGCGACCAACAAATTAAGCACGATTGATTATTTCCATTGTTGGTCGCCGACCAACAATTGGCGCACCGATGCGTTGAGTAATTGATTTTTTGTTCCTTCGAACAAAGCAATTTTTTCGGATGGCAAACGCAATGAATATTTTTTTCCTTCTGCCAATATTTTATCAAAGCCCGGATTCCATTTATTAAACTGGGTAATATTGATCATTAATCCGTTGGATACAATTACCGAATTATACCTTCCACTAATTTCTACAATACTAGTACTAGCAAGATCTTCGGCACTTAAATGACTAGTACCTGTGGCTAGGGTATTGGCTTTTTGAATCTTTGTTTCAGATGCGGTCATAGTGGTCCATCCGCCACCGCCTTCCAATACATAATGGGTGCCAATGAATTTTTTTACATGATTACGGGTTTCTTCGGGTAAAAAATATTGCAGATCCCAAAAATCCCTGCTGTTGGCTTTTCTAATACATTGTCTTACTCTTCCTGCACCACCATTATACGCTGCAACAACCAATAGCCAATCATTAAATTCGGCATACAATTCTTTCATTATTTTGGCAGCAGCTACCGTGCTTTTATAATAGTCGGTTCGTTCATCGCGGGGTTGCAAGCTTAGTCCCAATCTGGTTGCTTCATAAGGCATGATTTGCCAAGGACCTACGGCCCCTGCCCATGAAATAAGCCCCGATTTTAAATGACTTTCTATCACACTTAAATATTTCATTTCTTTTGGAATGCCATACTGTGTAAGGATTGCATCATACAAATCAAAATAGGGCTTGCCCCATCCTTTCATTTTTTCTAATTCTTTTCCTTGTTTGCGCATGTACTCTTGTACAAAAGAAACAGCCCTTGGATTTAATTGTGTTGCGTATGGTTTGGATGCATCAAACTTATTTTTGAACAAGGTTTTAAAACCATATTTATCTGAAGTGCTATCCTTAGAAGTTTGAGCAAATATGTTAGTAGTGTTTACAAAAATGAAGTGTGTAAGGCAAGTGATTACTACTAGTAAATGCACAAATCTTTTATGAATAAATAACCCATGCATAGCAATTTAATTTAGGGTCATCAATTGCTGCGATAATTGTAGCAGGTTTTCTTCATCAAAATGTTTGGTCATTATTTGTAACCCAAATGGCATTCCATTTTCGTGAGTAAACAATGGGATAGAAATGGCTGGAATACCTACTAGGTTTGGATATACGGTGTATATATCGGCCAAAAACATTTCAATAGGATCCGCCGATTTTTCTCCTATTTTAAATGCAGTAGATGGAACAGTAGGAGAGATGATGGCATCGTATTGTGCAAACAATTCATCGGTTCTTTTTTTCAATAACTGACGTACTTGTTGTGCCTTGGTAAAATATGCATCAAAATAACCTTCACTTAATACGAATGTTCCTAAGAGAATTCTTCTTTTTACTTCTTCGCCAAAACCTTCACTTCTAGAGGCCTTGTATAATGTAGTTAAATCTATATTTTCTTTAGCAGTTCTGTGCCCAAATCGAACTCCATCAAAACGAGAAAGATTACTGGATGCTTCCGCTGTTGTTAAAACATAATAAGTTGGTACTACATAGTCTAACAAATCAAATTCAACAGCCTCAACAGTATAACCTGCTGCTTTCATTTGCCCTATACGTGCAAGTGTTTGTTCCTTTATATCTGCATCTAAAGCAGGATGCTCAATAGATTCTTTAAAATAAGCAATGCGGTATTTTTTTTCAGGAAGCTGAACGGCTTCAGAATATGCACCTACGGGCTTTGCTGATACGGTACTATCAAATTCATCCTGGCCCGCAATGGTTGCTAAAACAAGGGCTGCATCTGCAACTGTGCTAGAAAAAATACCTATTTGATCAAAAGAGGATGCGTAAGCAATTAAGCCATAACGCGAAATGCGACCATATGAAGGCTTCAGCCCAATGATGCCACAGAAATCTGCTGGCTGGCGTACAGATCCTCCTGTATCGCTTCCCAGGCTAACCAGACGAACCTCCCGAAACGCGTTCATGATCCCTCGCATTTTTTACTGGTCCGTAGCTAGAGTTTTCATTGCTACTGCCCATGGCAAATTCATCACAGTTTTGGCGGCCAATAATAATGGCCCCCGCATTGATTAATCGCTGCGTAGCAGTGGCATTGTAAACCGAAGTGAAATTGGATAAAATTTTAGAAGCTGCGCTTACCTGGTGATCCTTATAACAAATCACATCTTTTAATCCTACCACTACTCCGTGTAAAGGGCCGATAGGCGCTCCGTTCTTTCTTTGAAGATCTAATGCTGCTGCTTTTTCTAAAGCTTCAGCTTCAAATACTTCTACAAAAGCATTCAGCTGTTGGTGTTGCTGTATGGCTGTAATATAAAAATGAACGGCCTCCACACAGGTGGTTTGGCCGTTCTGTAATGATGTATGATAGTCTTTGATTGAAGTAAACCGAAACAAAGGCTGAGATCTTTTAAATAATTATGCAGGCGTATTGTCCTTTTCTTTCATGCCTTCTTCTAATTCTTTCTTCACGTTGTTCTTAGCATCGTTGAACTCACGAATACCTTTACCCAAACCCTTCATGAATTCAGGGATTTTTCTACCACCAAATAATACCAGCACTACAATACCAATGATTAATAATTCTTGAAAGCCTAGATTACCCATGTTGATTGTTTTAGGATTGTAAAGTTAATATAAAACCGAAGCTACCCAACTAAATAATGTTAATATACCAAAATAGGCCAATAAAAAAGCGTCCCTACCATCGGAGGGGACGCTTTTACAATAAGCTTGGATCTTAGAAACGTTTTTCTTTAATACGGGCACTCTTACCACTGCGCTCACGTAAGTAGAACAATTTAGCACGGCGAACCTTACCAACTTTGTTCAATACGATAGAATCGATATTTGGAGAAAGGATCGGGAACAAACGCTCCACACCAATTCCATCAGATATTTTACGTACTGTAAAAGACGATGTAGCACCATTTCCTTGTAATTTAATTACATCTCCACGGAAGCTCTGGATACGCTCTTTACCACCCTCTACGATCTTATAGTTAACAGTGATATTGTCACCTGCTTTAAACTTAGGATGCTCTCTGCCAGTAGTTAACTGGTCGTGTACAAATTGAACTGCTGCGTTCATAACTTTTAATTTTTGCGGACGGCAAAGGTAGTGAAAAAATCTACATTCTGAAACCAAATATGGATTTTTTTACCTAGCAACGTTTACAGCCCTCTTTTCTCTAATAACGGTTACTTTAATTTGACCCGGATAGGTCATTTCTGTTTGAATCTTTTGAGCTATTTCAAAACTGAGCTTATCACTGTCGATATCGGTTACTTTATCGGCCTCAACAATCACCCGTAACTCACGCCCTGCTTGAATTGCGTAGGCTTTTTCTACCCCTGTATAGGCCAGTGCCATGTTCTCCAAATCCTTAATTCGCTGCAGGTATTGCTGCATAATTTCCCTTCTGGCTCCAGGTCTTGCACCACTAATGGCGTCGCAGGCCTGAATAATAGGAGAAATTACATAAAGCATCTCCATTTCGTCGTGGTGGGCGCCAATGGCGTTTACCACGGCTGGGTTTTCCCCGTATTTTTCAGCCAATTTAGCCCCTAATAAGGCGTGGCTTAATTCTGTTTCTTCATCTGGGACTTTACCAATATCGTGTAAAAGACCTGCTCTTTTAGCCAATTTAGGGTTCATGCCCAGCTCTGCTGCCATGATTCCGCATAAATTAGCTGTTTCGCGGCTATGCATCAATAGGTTTTGGCCATAAGAACTTCTGAATCGCATTTTACCTACAATTCTGATTAATTCTTTGTGTAAACCATGAATACCCATTTCAATTACGGTACGTTCTCCAATTTCCATTACCTGCTCTTCTAATTGACGACGGGTTTTTTCTACCACTTCTTCAATACGGGCTGGGTGAATACGACCATCGGATACCAATCTTTGTAAGCTTAATCGGGCTATTTCTCTTCTCAATGGATCAAAACTGCTGAGGATAATGGCTTCTGGCGTATCATCCACAATTAAATCAACCCCTGTGGCTGCCTCAATAGCACGGATATTCCTACCCTCTCTTCCAATGATTTGACCTTTAATTTCGTCACTTTCTAAATTGAATACCGTAACCGTGTTTTCAATAGTAATTTCTGCTGCAGTTCGCTGAATAGACTGAATTACAATCTTACGAGCTTCCTTATTGGCTTTTAACTTAGCTTCTTCAATAATATCTTGTTGCAAAGAAAGCGCCTGTGTATGGGCTTCCTGCTTAAGGCTTTCAATCAATTGAGCCTTGGCATCTTCCGCACTTAAATTGGCAATTTTTTCCAATCTGCGAATATGCTCTTCCTGGTGTTTCTCTAGTTCGGTACGTTTGTTATTGACTACCTCAATCTGGCGATTCAGGTTTTCTTTGATTACTTCATTTTCCTTCACCTGCTTGTCTATAGCAGCTTCCTTTTGGTTGATGGTAATCTCTTTCTGCTTTATGCGGTTTTCTGTTTCGCCGATCTTGCGGTTTTTTTCTAGTAATTCTTTGTCGTGATCGGCTTTTAACTGTACAAAACGCTCTTTAGCCTCTAACTGTTTTTCTTTTTTTACAGTTTCGGCCCTTAATTCTGCTTCTTTTAAAATGGTTTGCGCTTGATTTTCAGCGTCTTCTAGTTGTTTCTTCGTGTTTTTTGCAAAAATAAATCTACCCGCTACAACACCTATAACTAGTGAAACAGCGCCGATTATAATTGATAATATTGCTTGATCCATGATTTTGGCAAGGGTTTAAAAAGTTCACAATCCTATTTTTTAGATCACATCTCATTTTTACATAATAAGTAATGATATCTACGAAGATAACAAGAAGATGGCAGAAAGCAGAATAGAGTGTGCAGATTTTATGGGCTAAGCACCTTTATCTTCTTCTAGGGCTTTGTCGATGAGTTTTCCCAATTCACTTAGTTTTTGGGCAGTATCATTCCATTGAACAGGTTGGGCACCTGCTTCTTTTTGTTCTGTGGCAAACCAAAGCAGCACCATGGCAATATAATCTTGCATGTCTTTGCCGGCAAATTCCGTTTTAAAGGAACTGATTTTTTCATTGATTAGGGAAGCGGTTTTGCGTACCATTTCCTCATCGGCTGGCTCTATTTTTAAGCGGTAGCTTCTGTCGGCAATTACAATATTTACGGGGATCAGGTTTTCCATATCATTAAGCATGTAACAATGCCAGGCATTTATCTATTTCTTTAAGATAGGCGTCAATTTTTTTCTGCAGTGCTGCTTTTTCCTGGTCGTTCCAATTGGCGCCAGTTAGTTGCACTGCTGCAATTCTTTGTTCCATCAAGGCCAATTGCTGTTGACGGCCTTGTTGCTCGGAATGCAATACAGCAATGTCTTTCTGCAGTTTACTATTGTCTTTTTGCAACTGCTTATATTCCTTAATAAGTAGTTGCAATTTTTCTTGCAGTTGAACAATATGGGTATTGATATCCATGCTTATTTTCTTATTTCGGCTTGTATTTCTTTTTCAAAACCAGCAATCAGCTTATTCATCATTCCATCTATTTCTGCATCAGTTAGCGTTTTGCTATCATCAGAAAAAGTAAAGCTAACGGCCATTGATTTTTTATCCTTACCTAATTTCTCACTTTCAAACACATCAAACAAATTTACCTGCAAGAGCTTAGGCAATTTAATGGATTGAACGCAGTTTTCAATAGCCGAATAGGTAATGGCTTTATTTACTACCAATGCAAGGTCTCTTTGCATAGTAGGAAACTTGTTTACTTCTTTATAAACAATCTTCTTTTTTTGTACTGCGGCAATGAGTTTACTAAACAGCAGGTCTAACATATATACTGGCTGTTTCAAATCGAATGCAGCTAGTTTTTCGTTGCTTACAGTAACAATTTTTCCAATCAATAATTTCTCCGCAGATACCAAAACCTCATTGGTGTTTTCGGTAGAAACTTCCAATTTGATATTGCCCAATCCGCACCATTGCAATAGCGCTGAAGCAAGGCCCTTCATAGCAAAAAAATCTAACTCATTGGGCTGATGCTTCCATCCCTGTTCATGAGCATTTCCTGTAGTAAATAAACAAAAATGTTCTTCTTCTTTATAAGCATCTTCTTTGGTAACATAGGTTTTACCAAATTCAAATAATTGCAGGTTATTGTTTTTTCTGTTGAGGTTATAGGCAATGGTTTCTAATCCACTTTCTAGCATCGAAGGCCTCATCACATCTAAGTCGGCACTCAAATTATTCATCATTTTAACGGTATGCGCACTAGTGGCTTCGTCAAAATATTTACTATTGGTAATTGAGTTGGTAATGATCTCCGTAAAGCCTTTGCCAACAAGGAATCCAGCAACTTTTTCCCTTAGGTTTTCTTTAATTCCAAATTGTTCTACTGCGGGGCTAATGCTGATCATCGAAGGAATTTCAACATTATCTAAACCGTCTATTCTTAAAATTTCTTCAACAAGATCTGCTGGTATACTAATGTCTGGTTTGCTATACGGAACTTCAACCATCAATTCGTCCATACCTTCTTTTGCAATAGTAAAACCGAGTGCAGTTAAAATACGTTTTACCTTATCGGCATGGTAGTTTTTACCACTTAATTTTTTAAGATAATGGTTCTTAATAGAAACAGTAACTTTTGGTTTTGGGTTGGGGTATAGATCAATAATTTCACTAGAAATTTCTCCGCCTGCTACTTCCTTAATCAATAGGGCAGCACGTTTCAGCACATTCACCGTATTAGAAATATCAATCCCTTTTTCAAATCTGGTTGCTGCATCGGTTCTTAATCCATGACGGATAGAAGATTTACGAATGCTAATAGAATTAAAACAAGCACTCTCTAAAAATAAAGCAGTTGTATTTGCAGTAACGCCACTTTTTGCACCTCCAAAAACACCTGCAATACACATGCTTTCTTTGGCATTGCAAATCATCAAGTCTTCTGCGTGTAATTTTCTTTCCTTATCATCTAATGTAATAAAGGAAGTTCCTGATGCTACATTTTTTACGATGATTTCATTTCCTTCAATGGCAGCTAAATCAAATGCATGAAGGGGTTGGCCTGTTTCGTGCAAAATGAAATTGGTTACATCTACAACATTGTTGATAGATCTTAAACCAATGGCAGTAAGCTTATTTACCAACCACTCAGGAGATGGTTGAATTTGAACACCTGTTATAGTAAGCCCTGCATATCTAGGACAATCTTGTTCATTCTCTACAGATACTTTAATAGTTGTATTGGTATTATCTGCTTTAAACCCATTGGCATAAGGCGTTTTAACCCTTGTTTCTTTTTGGTGATGGGTTAAATAAGCTGCTACATCTCGGGCTACACCCAAATGACTCATCGCGTCCATTCTATTAGGTGTTAATCCTATTTCATAAATCCAATCGGAATATGGATTAAAATGGGTAGCTGCAGCAGTGCCGGCAATGGCAGAATTGGGTAGGATAATGATTCCATCATGGCTGTTGCCAATGCCTATTTCATCTTCGGCACAAATCATCCCCATGCTCTCTTCACCCCTTATTTTAGCCAATTTCATGGTGATAGGATCAGATCCTAAAGGATAAATAGTAGTGCCAATAGGCGCAACTACTACTTTTTGCCCTGCCGCCACATTGGGTGCACCGCAAACAATCGATAATAGGCTCTCTCCACCAATATCTACCTTGGTTAATTTTAGTTTATCTGCATTGGGGTGCTGAACACATTCTTTCACTTCCCCAATCACTAGCCCTGCTAACCCACCTTTGATTTTCTCGTATTTTTCTAGGCTTTCTACTTCTAACCCTATAGAAGTGAGTATCTTAGATAATTGAGCTGGTTCTATAGCTTCGGGTAAATATTCACATAACCAATTGTAACTAATTGTCATACTTGCTGCACTTTGAAGTTGGCAAATTTACGGTATCTGCTCCATCACCCCAATACCGTGTTTTAACCCATCCCTAGTTACGTAAATTCCGTTGAAGGGTGCCCGATTTTTTTAAATTTCTTTCTTAACAACAGTTTGTTAATTACGCAAAATAAAAGGGCAAAACTTTTGAAATTGGGGGATAAGCTTAGTAAATTGTGTGAATAGGCGCTTATTTGCTGTTAATAACCAGTAAATAGCCTGTGGAATAATATAGGTTAGGAAAAAATTTCAGGTACCAGATACTTCCATTTATATTCGCTCCCCTTTATTGATGAGGAAACAATTTCTTAACATGGCGCTCATAGAAATATTTCTAATCAATGAATGGCAAACCTTTTCTAACTACTAAGCATTAAAGACTCAATGGATATTACTAGTTTAAATAAAGACCGGAAAAGAAGAAAACCAGCTATAGACTTAAGTACCATGGTTTATGGGAAAATTCCTCCACAAGCAAAAGAGTTGGAAGAAGCCATTTTAGGGGCATTGATGCTAGAAAAAAGTGCCTTTGATACCGTTTCGGAAATCATTAAACCCGAATGTTTTTATGTAGATGCCAATCAGCATATTTTTCGTGCAATGCAATCTTTGCAGCAGAAAAGTGTACCCATTGATATTCTTACCGTTGTAGAAGAATTGAAAACCTTGGAACTCTTAGATATAGTAGGAGGGCCTTACTATGTAACCAAACTAACCAATTCGGTTGTATCAACAGCCAATATTGATGCGCATGCCCGTATTGTTTTACAGAAATTTATTCAACGCGAGTTGATCAAAATAAGTGGTGAAATTATTGGAGACGCTTACGAAGACAGTACCGATGTATTTGATTTATTGGATGAGAGTGAAACCAAAATGTTCAATATCACCAATAATTACCTTAAGAAAAATTTTGAAGATATTGGAAATGTATTGATTGAAGCCATTACCCGTATAGATGAATTAAGAACCAAAACCGAAGAAATTTCTGGTGTGCCCAGTGGTTTTGCATCGCTCGATAGAGTAACCTACGGCTGGCAGCCAACCGATTTAGTTATTCTTGCTGCACGTCCATCAGTGGGTAAAACTGCTTTTGCATTGAACCTTGCAAGAAATGCAGCATTGCATCCTACCAAACCTATTGGAGTTGGTTTTTTCTCTTTAGAAATGAGTGCTGCACAGTTAGTGCAACGTATTCTTAGTGCTGAGAGTGAAATTAAAATGGAAAAAATCAGCAGGGGTAAATTGGAAGATTATGAATATCAGCAATTACATAGTAAGGGAATTAAAAAATTAGAAAACGCTCCTTTGTATATTGATGATACTGCTGCATTAAATATTTTTGAATTTCGTGCAAAAGCCAGAAGAATGGTGAACAAACACCATGTAGGCATTATCATTATCGACTATTTGCAGTTGATGAGTGGAAGCAATGATAGAGGCGGTAACCGTGAACAGGAGATTAGCAATATCTCTAGAAACCTTAAAGCGCTAGCCAAAGAATTAAAAGTGCCCATCATTGCATTAAGCCAGTTAAGCCGTGCTGTAGAAACCAGAAAGGAAAGTAAAATGCCGCAGTTAAGCGATTTGCGAGAGTCGGGTGCTATTGAACAGGATGCTGATATGGTGATGTTTATTTATCGCCCCGAATACTACGAAGTAATGAACAACGAGATGGGTGAAAGTACCAGCGGAGAAACGCATATCAGAATTGCTAAACACAGAAACGGTTCTTTGGAAACCATTAAACTTCGCGCAAGATTAGACATTCAACGTTTTGAAGAATGGGATGGGCCTGATAACAATGCTGGTAGAAACTGGAAGCCTGTTACACCCAATCTGCCTACATCGGGTGGCGCTGCAGGTGACGGTGCCAAATTTTATATTCAAAAAGGAAGTAAAATGAATGATGGTGGTGATTTTGATGAAGGATTAGATCAGGATGCACCGTTTTAATTTGTATTATGTCAACTCCTTTTTTTTACGAAGCATTTTTGCCACTGAGTCCAACACATTTTGAGCTTTCTGCTGAAACTAGTAAGCATTGTATACAAGTACTAAGGATGCAGGTTGGTGAAACAATTGCTTTAACCAATGGGCTTGGCCTAAGATATGATGCAACTATTGTTTCTGCAGATAAAAAACAAACGGTGGTAAGCTTAAGCAATCAAGTATTCATTGAGCAAGCTATCAAGCGCTCCAGCATTGCCATTTCATTTGTAAAAAATGCAGCAAGAATGGAATGGTTTTTAGAGAAAGCTACCGAAATTGGGGTAGCTGAATTTTATCCCTTGATTTCAGAGAGAACAGAAAGAGCCCAATTTAAAGCGGCACGCTGGGAAAGTATTTTAGTATCAGCTATGTTACAAAGTCAGCAGGTTTGGAAGCCTCAATTACATGCCCCCATTGAGTTTGGCCAGATGATGCAAAAAGAAATGGAAGGCCTCAAAATGATTGCGCATTGCGAAGAAGGTACTAAGCAAACAATCAATGAAATGCCTTTAATGAATACCCAATTGATGTTGATTGGTCCTGAAGGAGATTTTACTAGTGAAGAAATTTCAACTGCATTGGCACATCAATTTAAGCCAGTTAGTTTGGGAAATACCAGGCTTAGAACAGAGACGGCCGCATTAGCTGCTGCTGTTTTAATGCAAAACCGATAATCGTTCAACTAATTGTAAATTCGTAGCATGATCAAAAAAGAATTGTTCTTGTTTTTTTCTGCAGTGCTGATGTTGAGTGCTTGTAATTGGTTTAAAGGAAAGGAAAAAGTAAATCGAGATTTAACTATTAATCAACAAACCTCTTTCAATACCCTTTTTTTTGATAGCGTTGCATTGGATAGATTTTTGAATTCCAATACCGAATTTTTGCCCTTTGCAGAACAGTACAACGATTTTTATGCGCAGCGTAATTTTGAATTTGCTTGGTTTGATTCAACTGGTTTATCTGAACAAGCGCATAACTTTTTTAATCTTCAGAATAATTACATTAGTAAAATAGGGGATAGCAGTATTCAAAATAATTCATTGAATAAATTATATGAATCATTCAATGATAAAAAATTTACACCAACTAGTAGTAACGCTGATGTATTGCAAACAGAATTATTATTTACAGGTCAATTTTTTAAATACGCGGCTAAAGTATATAAGGGTGCCGATTTAGATATGGCCGAACTGGGTTGGTTCATTCCTCGAAAAAAAATCAATTTAACAGCATTATTAGATTCTGTAATTGAAAAGAAAGCAGATAGCCCCGACAGATATGCTGTGTTGAATAGCCAATATAAATTATTGGAAAATAATGTAGCGCAGTATATAGCATTAGAAAAAAAAGAAACAAACGATACGATACCATATGTTCCAAAGCCCTTGAAAATGGGAGATTCTTCTGCTATCATTGCGCTGGTAAAAAGCAGGTTAGGATTATTGCAAGATGATATACAGCTAGACGCTACTTTATTGTACGACTCATTGATGCAGCGTTCAGTAAAAAAATTTCAAAAACGGTATGGCTTATTAGTAGATGGTGCCATTGGCAATAGAATGATAGCAGAACTCAATATCCCTATCAAGAAAAGGGTTCAGCAATTATTGGTGAATATGGAACGTGCTCGGTGGATGCCTCAAGAAAATGACAGTAATTATATTGTGGTAAATATTCCTGAGTTTAAAATGCATATATATGATAGTGGCAGGCAAGCATTTGAGATGAATGTAATTGTAGGATCGGCCGCGAACAATACGGTCATCTTTAATGGGAATTTAAGATACATTGTATTTAGCCCTTATTGGAATGTACCCGAAAGCATTGTGAAAAAGGAAATCATGCCTGCTATGCGGAGAAATGGCAATTATATTACCAATCACAATATGGAAATTACGGGCTATAGTGGTAAAGTGCCCATCGTTCGTCAAAAGCCAGGTGCCAATAATTCGTTGGGCTTGGTAAAATTTTTATTTCCCAATAGTTACAGTATTTATTTGCATGATACACCCAACAGAAATTTATTTACACAAACAGGAAGAGGGTTAAGTCATGGTTGTATTAGAATTGCCGACCCTAAAAAATTTGCTCAATACTTGCTTCGTTCCAAGAAAAATGGGTTACCCTTAAAAAAACAGTACCCGTATTTTTAGTGTATTTTACTGCTTGGGTAGATAAAAATGGGATTTTAAATTTTAGAAAAGATATTTATGGTCATGATAGCAAAATGGCCAGTAAATTGTTCAATGAATAAAATAGTGCATCATGCAGATAATTGAAGTTGTAGACGCGGCAGACATTCAGGATTTCTTAAATGTAAATGCATTGATGAATGCAGACAATCCTGTATATATAAGAGCGCTAGACAATGAAGTAAACGAAGTGTTTGATCCGCTCAAAAACAAGCACTTAAAAAACGGGGAGGCAAAGCGTTGGATTGCTAAATCGGATGATGGTATTTTGTTGGGAAGAGTAGCTGCATTTGTAAATGCTAAATACATTAATAAGGGAACCGATTATAAAACTGGATGTTTGGGATTTTTTGATTCAGTAAATGACCCTGCTGTTGCCAATGTATTGTTTGATACAGCCAAGCAATGGTTACAATCTAAAGGCATGGAAAGCCTATGTACGGGATGTCTTTTAATCCATCCTATTACGAAGCCTTGTTTGAAGGGTATGGGTTTCAAAATTTTTACAACCAGTTTTACTATGCGATGAACGTGGAAGATCCATTGCCAGAAAAATTTGCTGAACGATTTGCCAAATTCAATGCAAAGCCAGGATATGAAGCCAAGCATGTTAAAATAGCTCATCTAGATAAATATGCCGGTGATTTTGCCACCGTATACAATGCTGCATGGGCTCAACACGGAGAAGCCAAGGAAATTACCAAGGAGCAAGTAATGAAGCTTTTTAATAAAATGAAGCCCATTATGGATGAACGTACTGTTTGGTTTGCCTATTATAAAGAGGAGCCGATTGCGATGTTCATTAATATTCCCGATCTGAATCAGTATTTTAAGCATTTCAATGGCAAATTAGGCTGGATGCAAAAATTGCATTTGGTGTGGATGAAATTCAGGGGTGTAAATAAACGACTTACTGGATTGGCTTTTGGGGTAGTGCCCAAATACCAGGCATTGGGTGTTGATAGTTACTTGATTTATGCCTGTGGCCAATTTGTGCAGGGTAAAGGTTGGTATGAACAATACGAAATGGGATGGGCTGGAGACTGGAATCCTAAAATGGTGAATATTTACAAAAGTTTGGGTGGAAAGCAAAGTCGTAGGATGGTTACTTACCGTTTTATATTCGATAACCTGCATCGTTTTGAAAGGCATCCCGAGATGGACTATAAATAGTTATATTGCAACGCATTTGTATGGAGAATAATTTTATTGTATCAGCCCGAAAATACCGTCCCCAGAACTTCAATACTGTTGTGGGTCAGCAGCATATTACCACTACTTTAAAGAATGCCATCAAGAACAATCAGTTGAATTGCACCAACCAAACCAAGGAAGGAGAAGCTTGTAATACTTGCAACAGTTGTGTTTCTTTTGATGCCGGAACCTCTTTGAATATTCATGAATTAGATGCAGCAAGTAATAATTCGGTAGATGATATTCGTGCATTGGTAGAGCAAGTGCGTTTTGCTCCACAGGCAGGTAAATACAAAGTATATATAGTAGATGAGGTACACATGCTAAGTGCCAGTGCATTCAATGCATTTTTAAAAACCTTAGAGGAGCCACCACCTTATGCCATTTTTATTTTAGCTACCACCGAAAAGCATAAAATTCTTCCTACTATTTTAAGCCGTTGTCAAATTTTTGATTTTAAAAGAATCACCAACAATGATACGGTTGAACATTTACAGGAAATTGTAGATAAGGAATCAATTAAGGCAGAAAAAGCTGCATTGCAAGTAATAGCACAAAAAAGTGAGGGATGCATGAGAGACTCCCTCAGCATTCTAGATAAAATTGTAAGCTTTACCAATGGCGAAGTAACGTATCAAAATACACTAGAGCATTTAAATATTTTAGATGAGGATTATTTCTTTAAGCTGCTAGATTGCATGCAGGAACAGGATTTGGCGGGTGCCATGCTTTTGTATGATGCAATCAATAGAAAGGGATTTGAAGGTGATTTGGTATTGAATGGGTTTGCCGAGTTCATTAGAAATTTATTGGTTTGCAAGGATCCTAAATCTGCATCACTATTGGAAGTGGTAGAAGGTATGCAAGACAAGTACAGTGCTGTTGCCAAAAAAACCAGCATCTCTTATTTGGTAAGTGCCTTGAATAT
>VIKJ01000186.1:0-2159 GCA_008080615.1 Chitinophagaceae bacterium
AATTGATTATACAATTCATTTGGATCATTGCAAATAAACTGCTTTAAAGAATACATTACCTGGCTTGCACAACGAAGGTTTAGATTTAATCGAATACAATCTTGCATGGTACCCATTAATTCTACCCCTGTTTGAAAACTTCTTACAATTGGATATCCTAAACTAGTTATTTCATGTTGCAAAGCTGGAGAAAGCCATTTATGACAGGTAATGATAATCTTAGCTGGGGTGGTAAATACTTGCATAAACACAAACTTAAGCCAAAGCGTTGGCAAAATCAGCTAATTATATGATGTATATCATACCTTGTTAAACTAGCAATATATAATTTTATAAGTAAATTCAATACTGCCAATTAAAATTTAAGAAAAGATTCAAGATTCAATAGTACAGCGGATTTTGGCAGTCATTATTTTGTACTTGAAAAATTGATCTATGAAAGTTATTTGTATCGGAAATTTTCCTCCGCGTAAATGTGGCATCGCAACGTTCACCCAAAACATCGTATCAGCAATACAACAAGCATCTAAAGAACAATCACTAGACATAGAATTAGAAGTGATTGCGATGAATGATCCAGGGCAAACTTATGACTACCCTCCCATCGTAACTAGAACTATTAGTGACAATGTTAAGCAAGAGTATATAGATGCAGCTGAATACATTAACCAATCCAATGCAGACCTCTGCCTTTTAGAACACGAGTATGGCATTTTTGGTGGCAATAGTGGATTGATGTTAATATCCTTATTGCGTTTATTAAAAGTGCCAGTAGTTACTACATTTCATTCTATATTAGAAAAACCCAATTTTCATCAGAAAGAAGTTTTAAAAAAAGTGGCTGCATATTCCTCTGGCTTAATTGTAATGAGCCAATTAGCCATTCGTTTTTTGAAAGAAATTTACAAAGTGCCTGCAGCAAAAATATTTTATGTTGAACATGGCGTGCCCAATTTTGAGCAAATGAAGTTGAAATCACCAACATACCCAACTCATTGGAAAGATAAAAGAATCATGCTCACATTCGGGTTAATAGGTAGAAGCAAGGGCATTGAAACAGCTATCAGAGCGCTTCCATCAATTGTAAAAAAGCATCCTAATTTTTGCTATGTTATCATGGGCAAAACGCATCCGCACGTGATAAGACATTCTGGTGAAGAGTATCGCAATTGGTTAATACAACTTGCTGAGGAACTTCATGTTTTGGAGCATATTGAATTTGTTAATGAATATGTGAGTGAAGAAAAATTAGTATCATGTTTATTGGCTGCAGATATTTATGTTACGCCTTATCATAATAAAGCCCAGATAACAAGCGGAACACTTTGTTACGCATTAGGTGGAGGCTGTGCTGTTTTTTCAACTCCTTATTGGCATGCAGAAGAATTATTGCAAAATGGAAATGGTATTTTATTTGAATTTGGAGATCATGAAGCTTTGGCAAATGGGATTACCGAAATTTTAGATGAACCTGCAAAACTTAAATTATTACAACAAAGGGCATATAACTATGGCAAAACCATTGCATGGCCCTTAATTAGTAACGCTTATATTTCTATATTTCATCAGCTTTCTGTTTTAGCAGTACATCATGAAATTCATTTAGAATCACAATATAAATTATTTGATCATCCATTTAATCCAGAGCACCTGATTAGAATGACCGATGATGTTGGAATGATCCAACACGCACATGGTTGTACTCCTAATTATGAAAATGGTTATTGTTTAGATGACAATTCAAGAGCACTTCTTTTATCGATGATGGCATATCAGCGATTCAAAGACCCCATTTATATTAAATTGTCTATAAGATATTTAGCTTTTATAGATCACATGCAACACAACGATGGGAGTTTCAATAATTTTATGACTTTTTCTAAAGAAACTTTAGAAAATGATCGATCCGAAGACGCATTTGGCAGAACTATTTGGGCGTTGGGCTATTTGGTTCAATATGCACCTAACGATAGCCTTTTTCAGTTGGGAACAGAACTATTTCAAAAATCATTAAATCAGGTTAATTTACTAAAACATTGCAGAGGCTATGCAAATTGTATGCTAGGGCTTTATCATTACATTAGGAGATTTCCAGATCAAGAAAAATATGCTAAACTAATGGCAGATTTAGCCAATCGATTATGTGACGAATTCGACAA
>VIKJ01000186.1:2191-2780 GCA_008080615.1 Chitinophagaceae bacterium
CATTGGTTTGAAACCTCTATGACCTATGATAATGGCTTATTGCCTGCAGCATTATACAAAGCATATGAATTAATTGGGAATGACCGTTTTTTAACTGTTGCCAACATCAGCACTGCTTTTTTAGAGCATAAATGTTTTAAACACGATTACCTCTCTTTAATTGGCAATCAAAGATGGTTTATCATGAATGAAGGATATGAATTATATGCGCAACAACCCATTGATGCAATGGCAATGGTTATTTTATATGATTGTATGTATAAATTAAACCGATCAAAAGTAGCATCAGATAAATTGCAAATTTCATTCAAGTGGTTCTTGGGCTTTAATGATTTAGACCTTCCATTATATGATACTGATACTTGCGGATGCAATGATGGCATCGAAGAATTTAGTATCAATAGAAACCAAGGTGCAGAAAGCACAATAGCTTACCACTTAGCATGGTTAATAGCTGCTCCTTATTTTGAGGTAGATAAAAAAACAACCCAACGCGTTTTACAATTTGAGCGCTTTTTGAATTGATTGCAATAATTGAGTGGGTACAATTGGTTTACTAATATAATCCAATGCGCCCATTTGTAACCCT
>VIKJ01000187.1 GCA_008080615.1 Chitinophagaceae bacterium
TGCAATGGCTTGTGCTTCAAAACCACCTATTACAATGGGGAGTCTGCGAAGTCCATTCATTTCACCCAAAACAACCGCATAGGAATGTGTTTGTGTAATGCTATGAGACAGCGCTACAATTTCCAGTTCGATCTTCTTCATATTGACTGCTAAATTAACTCAAAATTGCACATCAAAATAAGAATCTGCCTACTGTTTCTTCAACCATTTGTCAAACACAAAGGGGCCAAAGGGAATAAAAGCTGCTATAATTGCCAATAAAAGCTTTTTTATTTCCCAGTTGTATTCCTCTTTTACAACATATGCTTGATATAGATATTGAATAAATAGAATCCCATGAATCCAGCCACCTACTTTAACAGGGTAGGGGTTGCCTGCTAAATATTTTATGGGCATTGCTATACATATCAACAGTAGTAAAGAAATGCCTTCTGCATATCCAATTAAGCGAAATCTTCCCAAAGCACTGTCTATTAAATGTCTCATGGATACTAGCTTTTTTTTAAATGTGCGGCAATTTAATTAAATCTTTCACCCACTTGATTTATTTTTCATAATTCCACTATTCTGTTTTATGAATCCAACTAAATGCAAGATATTTAAAAACTAAAACGGATAATTATGCCCCTTATTAATATTGCTGAAATAGAATCTAAAGACCTTATAGAAGGTTACGCTGCCCAGTTTATTCATACTTCCAATGCAACATACTCCCATGTGCGCGCAAAAGCAGGGTCCGTGCTGCCTACCCATGCACACCCACATGAACAGGTGTCTTATATTTTAGATGGTGAATTTGAATTAAGGGTGGATGGAGTTCCCTATAGGTTGGTTCCTGGTATGGTATTCGTAATCCCTTCTAATATTCAACATGCAGGCCTAGCTATTACGGATTGCTAAGCCCATCAAAAGATGGGCCTTCTATTACTCACAGATTTTTGGGGGATTTAATCTGTTAAGCTAAGGTTTTCAATTATGCAGAAGCTTTCATTTTCTTAATTGCTTCAGTAAATTGAGGCAACACTTCAAATGCGTCACCTACAATACCATAATCAGCAGCTTTAAAGAAAGGCGCTTCTGGATCTTTATTAATTACTACAATAATTTTACTCCTGTTTACACCGGCTAAATGTTGGATGGCACCAGAAATACCAATAGCGATATATAAATTAGGCGCAACTTGTACACCAGTTTGACCAACGTGTTCATGGTGTGGTCTCCAATGTGCATCTCCAACAGGACGGCTACATGCAGTAGCAGCACCTAATTCTTTGGCCAGGTCTAATAAAATACCCCAATTTTCAGGTCCTTTTAATCCACGTCCACCACTTACTACAATATCTGCTTCGGTTAATGGAACTTCCCCGCTTATCTTATTTACAGCAGTAATTTTTACTTTAGCAGCATCAATATTTATTTGAAGTGGAGAAACTGTTGCTGTTCCTTCACCTGCAATAGTTGTAAAACTATTAGGGCTTAAAGAAATTACTTTAATTGGGGAGAGTATTTGCACATTTGCAAATGCTTTTCCGGAGAACACCATTTTTTTAACGATAAATCCGTTGGAAGTATCTGGCAATGCACAAGCGCCTGTTACTACCCCGGCTTTTAATCTTGCAGCTACTCTTGCTGCAACCGCTTTACCCGTTTGATTATGAGAAAGAACCAACACATTGGCTCCGCTAGCAGAAACTGCATCTGCTATTGCTTTTGCATATACTTGAGTATCTAACTGGTTCAATGATTCGTTAGCTACCTGGTGAATTTTGCTTACACCATATTTACCTAATGAGGCTAACTCATCGTTAACAGTTCCTAATAATAATCCTTCTGCGGATGTACCTAATTGTGCTGCTAATTTTGCACCATAAGTTAGTGCCTCTAAAGAAGATTTTTTTACAAGCCCATCTGAGTGATCAATTAATATTAAAACAGACATTTTGTTGAGTTTAGAATTTCAGAATAAATTAAATAGCTTTTGCTTCTTCGTGCAATAAACGAACCAATTCGGCAACATTATCAGCTGCAACTAGTTTAACGCCTGCTTTTGCTGGAGGAAGTTCAAAATTTACAACAGTAGTTAATGCTTCTACTGCAACGGGTTCAACCACTTTTAATGGTTTAGTACGTGCGGCCATTATTCCGCGCATATTGGGGATACGTTGTTCTGCAACACCTTTTGAACAACTTACAACTAGGGGTAACCCAACTTCTGCAACTTCTTCTCCACCTTCAATTTCTCTAGTAATGGTTGCGGTATTGCCTACTAAATCAAACTGAGTAGCTAAAGAAAGATAGGGAGCATTGATTAATTCTGCCACCATCCCTCCAATAGAAGTACCGTTATAGTCTAAGGTTTCTTTACCTGTAAAAACAATATCATAGCCACCTTCATTAGCTACTGCTGCAATTTGTACAGCAATGCTATAACTATCATTACTGTTGGTATTGATTCTGATAGCTTCATCACCACCACTCGTCGAATGGATTAATGATCCATTGTACACCTGTTTCATCAAATTTAGTATTGCCATCAGTAAAGGCAATTTTGGAAGTAGTGTCTGGCGTTTTGCTAACACAAACTAAAATCTTCATATGTTTTAATTTATTGTTTCAATTAGTTGCATAAACAACTATTGCAAATATAGTAAGCTTTAAATAGTGGCAAAGGAATCGCTTATTTTTTATTACCGAAACTTTGTTAAAAACTCCACAATTGCTATAATTTCATATAGACTAGCTTCAGATTCACAATTTTAGGAACCTTTTACCCTTGTATCTTTACGACATGGATAGAATAGAACGCATAAAGGCTTTTTTGGAAACCAATCCAACGGACAATTTTTTGCGACACGCTTTAGCTTTAGAATATATAAAAATAGGAGATGGTTTAAATGCCAGAACCCTGTTTGAAGCCATTCTTAATACTTCGCCAGATTATATTGGTTCTTATTACCATTTGGCGAAATTATTAGAACAACTGGGAGAACGTGCATTGGCTATAGAATGGTATGAGAAAGGCATGGCCGCAGCAAAAACGGCAAAAGACCAACATGCTTATAATGAATTGCAAAGTGCTTATGAAGACCTTGTTTATTAAAAAATTGAACAGCTTAATGTACATTTTTTAATTCCTTTTTAATTGAACTTGTTTAATTTGAATTTCTAATGAAATGCTTATCTAATGCTTACTAACTACGATTTTGCGAAGTATAAAACGCCCACTGGTACGGTATTGAATTGCAAGGGCTGGGTACAAGAAGCAGCGCTGAGGATGTTATTGAATAATTTAGATCCTGAAGTGGCAGAAAGACCAGAAGAGTTGATTGTATATGGAGGAAGAGGTAAGGCAGCAAGAAATATAGAAGCCCTGGATCAAATTATTGCCTCATTAAAATCATTGGAAGAGGACGAGACTTTATTAATACAAAGTGGCAAACCCGTAGGAGTTTTAAAAACCCATAAAGATGCTCCGCGTGTTTTGTTATCCAATTCACAGTTGGTTCCCAATTGGGCCAATTGGAAGCATTTTGCCGAATTAGAGCAAAAGGGATTAATGATGTATGGGCAAATGACCGCTGGAAGTTGGATTTATATTGGTTCGCAGGGCATTGTTCAAGGTACTTTTGAAACCTATGGTGCAATTGCAGATAAACACTTTAATGGTACATTAAAAGGCACATTGAATATAACTGCAGGATTAGGCGGTATGGGCGGAGCGCAGCCATTGGCAATTACGATGAATGAAGGCGTAGCACTGATTGCGGAAGTAGAAGAATGGCGTATAGATAAGCGGATTGAAACCAAATACCTAGATGAAAAATTTACCGATATAGACGCTGCAATTGATAGGGCACTGGAATATAAAGCTATGAGAAGCAGTAAAAGTATTGGCGTTTTATGCAATGCAATTGATTTATTAAAAAAGCTTATTGAACGAAATATTCTTCCTGATACACTAACAGATCAAACTTCTGCTCATGATCCTTTGATTGGATATTTGCCAATTGGTATTTCCATTGGAGAAGCCAATCAATTGAGAGTGGATAATCCAGACGCATATATTCAATTAAGTTATGCCAGCATGTACCAACATGTTCAATTGATGATTCAATTGATGGATAGGGGTGCCATTACCTTTGATTATGGAAATAATATTAGGGCCAGGGCTAAAGAATATGAGGAACAACAAATTTTATTAAATAATGAATTGCCCTTTGCAATTGGAAGGAATTTTGATTTCCCGGGTTTTGTGCCTGCATATATACGCCCATTATTTTGTGAAGGGAAAGGACCATTTAGATGGGCTGCATTAAGTGGAGATCCTCATGATATAGCTGTAACTGATGAATTGATAAAAAATTTATTTCCCAACAATAAAAGCATGCAACGATGGATTCAATTGGCAAAAGACAAAATTGCTTTTCAAGGATTGCCTGCTAGAATTTGTTGGTTAGGTCAAGGAGAACGTGAAATTG